>JAJYAS010000881.1:0-1016 GCA_021779415.1 Bacillota bacterium | reverse complement strand
CGTCGCTAGAAATCGAGAGGTTGTTTGAGCAATCGAAGCAGTAAAAATGTTCAGTTAGAGCTGAACATCCTGCACCACATTAGCCAAGCTTTAATAAGCTAAACAAACTAAACTATGATTAATGAGGTGTGGGCAATGTTAGATTTACTGGACTCAATTATACTACCCAAACGACTACCTGAAGTAGTGAGTGTGCCTAATCCCCTCAATAAATCTCTCCAAGGTAAATACTTTGCCGGTCAGACAGAATTATTGACTTTTAGCAACACTACGAACGCCTGGGGAGCTTTAATCAATCCGACCGGTTCCGGTATCAATCTATTTGCAAATGTGTTTACCATTTCAAATTTATCTGATCAAGCGTTTTTAGTACAAATATGGTTTAACACTATTCTACCTGGAACAGGATCTGTGTCATCAAAGGTCAGCCCTGCTAACACTGCGCTGGTTCCGCTTCCGGTACCGAAAGTGCAGATACAATTTAACCAAAATGTCAGTGGAATTCCGGTTGGCGGTGTTAATGTCTTTGACCGGATAGTTCCTCCCGGCGCAACCCTGGCCAGTGAAGAGGATGGAAAGTTTATCTTTCCTCAAGGAGGGAACTGGAGCCTCTTTTTAACCTCTCCTGGGCCGACAGCAGTTTCACTTTCCGCGATAGTAGCCTTAGGCTGGTGGGAAGAAAAAACTAAGCGAATCAAGTAGTTATTTGCTAGACCTCCAAGGCGTAAAAGGAGGTCTTTTTTTTTGTCTACGTATCGGTGTAGGAGATGTGAACGACCTAAGACACTTCCTTGTCAAGAACCGTCCCTGACTTGTTCCCAAACCCCGTCGACCTAAGCCAGAGGAAGTTTCTTAGCTTAGAGAGCACGATTAGTGGAATTGCGTCAATGAGCGCAGTTGATCAGGCGTGAAGAACCGCAACTGGACTTGTCCATGGATGGACTGATGCCGCGGTGCCAAGGATGGCAAGGAGCGGCGCACATGCGACGGCACAGGACGTGCCTAGTGTCGAATGC
>JAJYAS010000880.1 GCA_021779415.1 Bacillota bacterium | reverse complement strand
GGCGAACGCTTTCTGACCATTCACGTGCAGTTTGCCAGGGCGAGGAGAACCATGCATACCGATGGCAGAGAGAATGTACTCCAATCTGATGCCCTTCTGCTTGCATTTGCCGAATAAGTTCCGGATACCTTATCGCTTTTTCAGCAACTACGAAGAAGGTTGCGGATATGTTATGTCGTTTTAAAACTTCAAGGACTCGTGGGGTAACTATTGGATCCGGTCCATCATCCAAGGTTAGAGCTACTCCAGGACTAAACTGGCGCTTCCAACTACCTACCCCCAAGCGGTGTAGGAAGAAATCAGGGATAACTGTATATAAAGCAATCCCCATCAAAACACATCCTACAAAGACATATCCCCAATTCATACCTTGCTCTCCAATCTCTTTTTATTTGATACAGAAAGTTATAACGATTTCAAATACTAGCCAGCCATCATTTGCTAGGTTGTCTCTAAATAGGTGATTTACGCTTATTCAGGTAATACCCAGTTCCCCAAAACAAAATCAGTGCACCAAACCCCAGAACAAACCAAAGCCAAGTTGCTTGAGCTACACCTAAATACACAAGAGCAGTGCCCACATAATAAGGAATCATCGATAACGCAGAAGTCCATAGATAGCTCCAAATCCTCATAGATGGCATGGCACTGGCAATGTAATTTACAGCAAAAGCAGGAATCGGTAGTAAACGAGCCACTAATAGACCCAGCGACCCCTTGCCCTCAACCCAATGATCGACTAAGTTAAACCGTTCAGGGGAAATGAGTTTTTGCATCAGTGTCTGTCCATAAGAGTGCACAAGAATAAAAATGACCAGCGCGCTTAAGGTAGAACCAATCCATGCAAAAATGACTCCTTCATAAACTCCGAAGATTTTCAGAAACATTATCACCAAACCTTCCGAAGGTATTGGGGTCATACAAAAAGCGGTCATCAGTAATATGGCAAAAAAGGCTCCCCACAATCCCCATGCCTGAATGACCGCGGAAAGCTGATTCCGTCGATCTAAATAGAAAAAGGCGACTATGAGTATGGCAAATGCGACGATAATAACACCCGTCCATCCATACTTGCGAAAATTATGTTGTTCTCCCATCGTCGTAATCATTGCTCCTTCTCCTTATTATTACCTTCAAAAGAACGCCGACACTATTCTCTCGATTTTGAACGGACAAAAACTTTGAATGTCGAACCCTTGTTAAGTATTGTCCCTAACTTAGTCTTTATTATGATCGACCCTATTATTTTATAACCAACCGGTTCCCTCCTTAACTATATGTAATCCCCTGACTACACGGAATCCCCTATCTCTGTAATTTCTTCATTCCCAGACTTTCTGTATAGTTTGTTGATTACGGTAAACATTATATGAAAACAATGATCGGGAGGCGTTAGCATGTCTTTTAAAACCTCATTTTCTAAAATGCTATCCTATTTAGCCAGGGTTGATCCCTACTCAAATCCTTACTCGTATTATATCCCTTATCCTATGGACGAGAGCGAAAATCAAACAAATGCTAATGAGGAGCCCAAGATTTAGGGATTGGCTCAAAGGCACCGGATTATGCCGGTGCCTTTGATTGTTCAATGTTGGGGTAGTTTTGGCTAGGCTTGATCATAGAGATCGTCTGTTGTTGTATCAACGATTTTTACATCTCGCTTGGAAATCAGTTCACCACCCGAACTAAGGAAAATATTCTTCGTGATGATTTGATCCATAACGGCTTCAATTTGGGCCGCCGTCAAACTTGCCTGAGGTTCTGGTAAAGTTATCGTCACTGCGTTGCCGGAGGTGTTGTTAAAGGTCATTCTCAAGACCTTTTTAGTGGTACTTGCCATTGGTATTCCTCCTTTCTTTACTGATTGTTGACCAAAATCTCACGATCTTTACTACTCTGTTAAGTCGATGCGATTGTCTCTTCGCACTCCGATTAAAGGGTAGTTCTGAAGTCCATAAAGGGCGACTGCCACATCATAAACATCTTGGTCAGTGCTACTCGATTTTATATTGGGGAAACTACGCTGACTTAATTTAGGTGAGCCTTGTGCGGTCACACCGGTTTGAAAGGTCACAACCATCACAGCGTCTTTATTACTGGCAATAACTGGCATTATCTCACTTCCTTTCTAAATTAACAAACACTCTCGATAGCAAAAGCAGTCGATATCTGCCGACTGCTTTAACTGACCTGGGGTTTCACAAATCTCTAGGGCAGGTAGAGATCCTGTGACTGTTCCCTGCCCGAGAATGTTTGTCCTAATTGTAGTATATTTAATTTAATTCGTTTCTGTCACAGTTTGGTAAATAACGGGAATGCTATCACACCTGATTCCTTTTAATTCATATATACCGTATGGTTATTGGGATAAATCTAGGAAATCAGTCCAGTCCCCACCAACTACCTCGGCGATCCGTCGAGCCCATGCAGGGCTCATCTTACGTTTACCTCGTTCTAAATCACTGATAATATTAGCGCGTATTCCCGTCTTCTCTGCTAATTCTTTTTGTGTTCCGATAGCCGCTTCGAGGCGAGCTTTTCTCATTTTTTGATTAGCATAGATCACATAGCTTCTCCCTCTC
>JAJYAS010000879.1 GCA_021779415.1 Bacillota bacterium | reverse complement strand
CTTTTTGCAAGAATTCATACTGGACTTCTGTCGGATAAAGATCCACCTGAGCCGTTAACGGATGATTGATCAATTTTTCTTGACGCGCCTTTTCCAATACTTTGGAAACATCCGCCCTCAACTCCAAGATCTGATCCCAAAGATCCGCTATCTTTTCGTTCATCCATTCGGAATTCACCTTTGGCATTTCTGAGATTTGGACATTTTCTGCGTTCTTATCTCCAGGAATATACGGCCAGATTTCCTCAGTCATGAAGGATAAGACCGGAGCTAAGAGACGAACCAGGGCATCAAGGACTTCGTACAAAACCGTCTGGGCGGAGCGACGAAGGAGTGATGTCTTTCCTTCAACATACAGTCTATCCTTAACAATATCCAAATAAACCGCGCTCAACTCGATGGTACAGAAATTATGAATCGTATGGTAAACCCAGTGGAATTCATAAGTCTCATACCCTAGAAGCACGCGTTCAATCACTTTAGAAAGCTTAAGCAAAGCCCAGCGGTCAATTTCCTGAAGCTCTTGATACGCCACTTTATCCGTAGTAGGATCGAAATCATTGAGGTTACTCAACAAGAAACGCAGGGTATTACGGATTTTACGATAGGCTTCTGACATTTGCTTCATGATGCGCGGAGAAGCGGCCACGTCATTCTTATAATCCACAGAACTAACCCATAGCCGCAAAATGTCCGCGCCTAATTCTTGTACAACCTTGAGAGGATCAACCCCATTACCCAGCGATTTAGACATCTTTCGCCCTTGCTCATCGACCACAAAGCCGTGGGTCAGTACACTCCGATAAGGCGCTTGACCAAAGGCGGCTACTGCGGTAGATAAGGAAGAATTGAACCAGCCACGGTGTTGATCTGAACCTTCTAGATAGAGATCTGCTGGCCAAGAAAGTTCACTCCGCTGCTTCAAGACGCCAGCATGACTTGTACCGGAATCAAACCAAACGTCCATGATATCCGTCTCTTTGCGGAATTTCGTGCCACCACAGTTACAAGCGGTCCCTTCTGGCAATAATTCATTAGCAGGATGGGCGAACCAGGCATCTGACCCTTCTTGACGGAAAAAGTCCTGGACTTTTTCGATGGTTTGGTCGTTCACCAACACTTTTCCACAATCCTCACAGTAGAAGATGGGAATAGGAACTCCCCAAGTCCTTTGCCGAGAAATACACCAGTCTCCTCGGTCTGCTATCATGTTATAGATCCGATCTCTTCCCCAAGCAGGAATCCAGCGAACCTTCTCAATCTCATCTAAAGCCGCTTTACGGAATCCATCAATGGAAGCAAACCATTGTTCTGTTGCTCGGAAAATGATCGGACTCTTGCAACGCCAACAATGAGGATAACTGTGCTCAATCGTTTCCTCAAGCACAAGATCTCCAGTTTTTTTGAGGTCCTCCACGATCACAGGATTTGCCTTTCCAGTTTTAAGACCGACATACGCTCCGCCTTCCGACGTGAATTTTCCTTGATGGTCAACCGGACATAAGACGGGTAACCCATATTTCTTTCCAACCAAAAAGTCATCTTCCCCATGGGCTGGTGCAGTATGAACGCAACCTGTACCAGCTTCTAAGGTCACATGTTCCCCGCAAACTACCACGGAGTTGCGATCCATGAGCGGATTTTTGCAAATCACGCCTTCAAGTTCTTTGCCGGAGAGCGTCTTTTCAACTGGAAGTTCTAGCTTCCACAGGGACCGTAAGGACTCCAACATCCCCTCAGCAACCACCCAATGTCCTTGATGGGCTGTGACAACTGCATACGTTAACTCTGGGTGCACACTGATCGCGAGGTTTGCTGGCAGGGTCCAAGGAGTTGTTGTCCAAATGACCACGAAGGTATTCTCCTCATTAAGGATATTCAACCCATCTCGTACCGCAAATTTAACATAAATCGCCGTGGCTGGTTTATCCGCATATTCAATTTCTGCCTCAGCCAGTGCCGTCTCACAGGAAGGGCACCAGTAGACAGGTTTTAATCCTTTATAAATATAGCCTTTTTTGGTCATATCCCCAAAAACCCCGATTTGCGCCGCCTCATATTCCTTTTGTAGGGTCAGGTAAGGATGCTCCCAATCTCCGCGCACTCCAAGTCGCTTAAATTCCTCACGCTGAATCCCGACATATTTCTCCGCATAGTCTTTACATTTCTGCCGAAATTCCAGCGCAGATACCGCATGACGGTTTACTCCCAATTTCTTAATGACTTGTTGCTCGATAGGAAGTCCATGGGTATCCCATCCCGGCACATAAGGCGCATCAAAGCCCATCATAGTTTTATATTTGACGATGACATCTTTCAATACTTTATTGATGGCATGTCCAAGATGTATATCTCCATTAGCATACGGTGGACCATCATGTAGAATAAACTTTGGTCGCCCTGCACGTGCTTTCTGAACCTTTTCGTAAAGTTTCTTCTCTTCCCATGATTTAAGGATTTCTGGTTCCCTTTGGGGAAGATTTCCCCGCATTGGGAAATCTGTTTCGGGCAAATTAAGTGTCTTGCGATAATCCATTGATGATTTCCTCCTTATGATAGATATAGGGTTATGATCTAAAACC
>JAJYAS010000878.1 GCA_021779415.1 Bacillota bacterium | reverse complement strand
AGCATCGGCAAGTTCTAAAACAACGTCCACCCATTTAATTTGTTCCGTTAAGAGACGTCTTGCTTTAGCCATATGCCCCGGAAACCATTGAATTGTCATGAAAATTCCACTTTACCCTTCTAAAAATAGAAATCACAAAGTCCTTCTGGATTAAAAGAACCTAAATCGTTGAAAGGGGTAGTATACCAACCAAGCCTTCCCCAAAAGGTAACCTTTGGGGAGAAGACCCCATTCACGTGAATCCTCACTCTCACGTCGATTATCTCCTAATACGAACACCTTCCCCACTGGAACAACTTCTGGGCCGTAAGGAGGATAGTCCCCTAGTTTTACATAGGGTTCCTGAATCACATTTCCATTTACAAACACTTTATTGTCGCGAAGCTCAACCTTCTCACCCTCAGCGGCAATAACTCGCTTAACAAACGTCCGCTTTGTATCCTTGGGAAAAGCAAATACGACAACATCCCCACGGGTTGGAGCCCAAAGGCGATACGCAAGGCGATTAACGAGAATGCGGTCTCCTGGGACCATTCCAGGCTCCATGGAAGGAGATGGAATCAGATAGGGTTGAAATACACCCCATCGTAATAATCCACCAATTACTAATACTGCACCAATTATGCCCAAAACCCATTTTGTTTTCGATCTCTTAAGTTTCATCATTTCGCTCCCCTCTTGCACTACTCTTTTAGTATGAACAAGATTCATGGGAGCATACACAAAAGGTGGATTTGTTGGTCAGAACAGTTCTTTGAGCTGAAGATTCAAAATTTTCAATTCGTCTGTGGCATAACGAAATGGTATGGAGGTCTGACTGGTAAAAAAAAAGAGCCAGATTACTCCAGCCCTTTTTTTAATCTTAGACAGTGCGACGATCGCGAATTCTTGCCGCTTTGCCTGAAAGTCCGCGTAGATAGTAAAGCTTAGCCCGGCGAACAACACCCCGACGCGCCACCTCGATCTTATCCAAGCGAGGTGAATGCAAAGGGAAAGTACGTTCTACTCCAACGCCAGCAAAGACACGCCGAACCGTAAAGGTCTCTCTGATGCTGCCACCTTTCATTGCAATGACAAGCCCTTCAAAAACCTGAATACGTTCGCGGGTTCCCTCAACGATGCGTACGTGTACACGCACAGTATCACCAGGACGGAAGTGAGGAAGATCCTTTTTCATCTGCTCTTCTTCAATCATGCGAATATAATCCATTATAAAATTCCCCCCTTCCTTGCTTAGATGTTCATACACTGATTTTCAGCGAGCGGACCATCCCTTATCAAGCCTATTTATCTTATCACAACCCTTTTAGCTATGCAACTTACAATTTAAAATCTGTCCTCTAAATCCAGACCTCTATGGCTTAATGTCCCCGAAGGCGATCCAAAATAATGGCTACCGCAGAGCGTACCGATAAATGATTATAATCTGTTGGTCCATAGATTGGTTCCAAAATTCGATCCATCGCTTCAACATCTTCTTTGAGTAGTCCCCAACCTGTACCAAATAATAATAGAATCGGCGTTTCCTTAGTATCAATTTCCTCCCGGAGCTGTGCATAAGTGACAGTATTGGCGTATTTGCGCGCATCCGTTGCCACTTTAATAGGGATAATTCCGTGTTCTGCTTCAATTTCTGCATAAACTTCAGCCAAATTCTCCGCGATTTTCACCCTTGCGAACGCTTCTTGGCGATCTGGATTGTACTCCGCACCATAGCCCTCTTGCCAAAAGCCCATAATACGTTGGGCCAACTGGCGCTGTGCCTCAGCAGGATGAACCACAAAATAGCGTTTTACGCCAAACGTTGTTGAACACCGAGCAATATCATGAAGATCCAAATTTGTTATTGAAGTTGCGACCGTCTCCATATTCTTATTGTACACTGGCGCATGGACTAAAGCTAGGTATATGTCTGCCACGGAGATTCCTCCCAATATTCTTCTAAAATCTGAGTCTCCCTGAGTTTATCTTGAGTTTCATAATTTAACCCGGTTTAGTTTGATGCCGCCTCCGACGTTTGGGCTGCGGACAAAGGTGCTCCCATTTTACTCGCCATGGTGCGATTTCTGGGTGTTCAAGGATGAGCTCTTCCAAAAACGGATAATCCTCCGCCTCAAAACTAAACCCTTCGATCAAATCTGGTCGTCGCAAAAATGTGCGCCTAAGTGACTCTTTTCTCCGCCACTGCTTAATCAACGCATGATGCCCGGATAATAAAACCGCTGGCACCTGTTGCCCTTCAAAGTCAGCTGGGCGCGTATACTGAGGATATTCCAAGAGTCCTATGCTGTGTGAGTCTTCCTCAGCGGAAGCATCTTCACCCAGCACTCCGGGAATAAGCCGCACCACGGCATCGATCATAACCATCGCAGCCAACTCTCCGCCTGTCAACACATAGTCCCCAAGGGAGGCCTCTTCATCCGCCAATTCCCGGATTCGTTCGTCAAAGCCTTCGTAATGTCCACAAATAAAAACCAAATCCTCTTGTTCTGACCATTGCTTAGCCTTCTCTTGGCGAAAAACCTGGCCCTGTGGCGACATGAGAATAACCCTTCGCTTGCCACATAGCTGAGGTAAATCCCGAA
>JAJYAS010000877.1 GCA_021779415.1 Bacillota bacterium | reverse complement strand
GTGGACTATTTTACATAGTTGTTTCTTATGCCCAAGTATTGGGCTTTGGTATAACTCTTGACGGAATGAAGGCTTTGGCAGATAGCCAGGCTCCGCTTGGAGATTTAACGTCTAGATACTTAGGCAGTGGAGTCTCAATCGCAATATTATTATGTATAACAGTGTCTTTTTTTTCTTCGACTTTAGGTTGCGTTAGTGCAGGCGCAAGAATTTTGTTTACAATGAGTAGAGATAATATGTTAAGCCATGCTTTAGCTAGGGCACATAAAATACATAATACACCTTTAGTTGGTATAAATATTTTAATAGGAATTACTGCCTTAATTTTAATGGGTAGTTTTCGTCTGCCCGCTCTTCATGTGGGAGGATATGCAGCAATGACTGGTACTTTGGCTCTTTTACTTTCATATATAATAACGGTAGTTGGAGCAATCGTGTATTTTCATAGAAATAAAATTTGGAAAGGTGTTAAGCTTGTCATTCCTATAATATCCGTATTGGCCTTAGCTTTAATATTTTACGCCAATGTTTACCCAGTGCCCGAATATCCAATGAATCTATTTCCCTATATTGTTGTTGCATGGCTTGCTATTGGAGTGTTTTTAGGTAAGAGAAAAACAACCCACCCATCCTTACCCATGAGTAAGGACTAAGAAAACATTTCCTAGCGCATTTAGGACAGTTTAAGGCCCCAAAGGATTCAATCCGCTCACTTTTTCTACTTTAATACGAAACGAAAACGCAACCCATCAAATATATGGATTTCTTTCTCAAACTAAAAAGACTTCAGTTGTGAGGTCTTTCTAAATATAACAATATTTGAATAGTGTAGAAAAATGTGAACTGTTAGCACTGACCATAGTCTTACCTCGCCTTTTCTTTAACGTTCACAACCATGGCTTATTTCCTCATTTCTTTATACATATATTTTACCATTTTTCCCACTCTGAATGGCAAAAAAAACAGTCTAAAACTTACGTTTTAGACTGTTTTTCTTGCTGTGTTTTCACGCAGCCCCTTAAGGCCTGTTGTTTTTCTAACCCTTATTTCCCAATTATTTCTTCGAGCTGCTGCTCAATCTCTTTACTAATGGCAGCCTCTCCTCCGAATAGGGTTGCTCCGGTCTGTTTTCTGGCCTTGAGAAAGTTTAGGGTCTGATCTGACAAACTTCCATCCTCTAAGATTATCGGGGCATTGAAGTTAGCGGCATAGACGCTGCCGGCTAAAGCATCTGGAAAGTTGCTGCCAGTGGCTATACAGACACTTTGCCCAGCTAAATTAAAGTATCGGGCAACTGCCAGAGAGGTTGCATAGCGATCGACTCCACTGATTCTCACAATGTTCGTCTTGTCTAACGATGTGATCTGCGCTACTAGGTTTTCTACTGCTGTACTAATGACCCATTCTCCACCGATGATATAGATTTTTGTAGGTTTAACTTCGGCTATTTTTTGCTTGATGGTGTCACTTAGTCCATCTCTTTGTACCAATAAGATGGGACTCTGCATTCCCGCAGCGCTACTGCTGATAGTTAAGGCGTCAGGATAGTTTTCGCCATAAACCAAGACAATCGGGGCTCCGATCTTGACTCCTAATTGATCCGCTATTTTGACCGCAGTTTCATAGCGATCTGTTCCCCCTAGCCTTGTGACCTGGTTAAAACCACTGGAAATTACTTTGGCTTCCATTTCCGCGCTGACCACAGCTGTGCCTCCCAAGATGTAGACCCTTCCTGTGGCATTTAAGTTGCTCTTTAGATAGGCTAAGATTTTTTCTTGATCGTCCTCTGAGCTGCCCACCAAGAGTATGGGCGCATTGAGTTTGTAGGCGAGAACACTTCCGGTTAAGGCATCCGGATAGTTCTCTGCTGTGGCTAGGACGACATTAGAGAGCTTTGTGGTGTAGTTGGCTTTGGCTATTTCGAGGGCAGTATCGACACTCGTCAGGCCTGCAAGCCGTTTTACGCCTGTGATGGATTGATTCATCTTGAAATCCCATTTTACAAGGTCTTGTTCGACAGAGATAGTGGGACTCTGATACTCTTCATAACCCTCTTTTGTGGCTACGATGTAGTAATCCGATGTGGGGAAAACCATAAAGCCGTAAGCTCCACTCTCATCACTGACTTGGGGATTTTGGTTATTGTTGGGTTTAAAGCCGTCAAGGATAGGAAGCTGTACGATAGCATCCGGGGTTTTGCCTGAGTTCTTATTCCTTTCTGTATTCGCATAATACAAAGTGACCTTGGCTCCAACAACTGGCTGTCCTGTGGTCGGATCAGTGATAATGCCATAAGGGTCAATTAAGGTAATTGAAAAGCTTACTTTCCCGTCGCTTCCTACTTTTGCTTCGATGGTTCCGATGGTAATCTTTTGGCCGTTTCCTAGGTCATAGGTTAGTGTGAATATTGAGTCTGTTCCGTTAGCTAGGTTCTTGATTTGTAGGGTTCCATCGGCTGTCAAGGTAATCTCGGAATCAGGGTTAGTTGTGGATGAAAATCCGAGCTTGCTTAAATCCCCTACTGAACTTTGGTTACCATTTGGTTGTTGAAATACTATGGTTCCTTTAGAATTAATTTCGATTGTTTTT
>JAJYAS010000876.1 GCA_021779415.1 Bacillota bacterium | reverse complement strand
ATACCCACCTGAAACCGTCACAGAAGCCCCATTTATGGGGTTCGCATACGAATCGATATATGAATAGAACATAAACCCGCCATCCTTTCATTCCACTAAGTGGAACGAAAGAATGGCGGGTTTATGCTTTAATAAAGCTTGCTTGTTTTTAAAGCTAGACTCATAGCGAAGGGAAAAAAGATATGCGACTAAACGATTTTGAAAAATGGATGGATGAATGGCAAGGGTACAATGACAAAACAACTAAAATGTACTTAAGAATTATCAAACAGTTTTTTAGTTGGCTAGAGGAGAAAGGCGTTGAATTAAAGGGTCCGTCTATAATCAATGCCGGCCTAGTAAGAGATTACAGAAGCTATCTTGCTGTAATCTCTCAAAAGAAACCGTCTACTATTAACAAATCCTTACAAGTTATCCGTATTTACTGTAGATGGGCCATTGAAGAAGGACTTATCAATGTAAATCCTGCACTTAGAGTCCAATACATCGAAGAACCAATTTTAGCTCCGAAAAGCTTATCTGAAGCTCATGTTAATGGTCTTCGGTCAGTTATAGCAACTAAAAGTTTGAAAACGCAGGCAATAATTGAGGTGGGCCTAAGCGCTGGATTAAGAGTTGCTGAGGTAACTAATCTAAAAATATCGGATCTCCTCTTAAAAAAGAGAGGGGGCGAAATCTATGTCCGTGTGGGAAAGGGATTTAAGTATAGAACAGTGCCAATAGCACCAGACCTTGTAATTTTATTGAGGGAGTATCTTTCTGAGCGAAGAGACCAAAACGACTATGTATTTGTTTCCCAACGCTTCGTCCAAAAAATGTCGACACGTGCCGTTCAAAAAATGGTCGAACGTTTGCGTGTAGACGTTGGGTTTGATTTCACGTACCACACTTTGCGTCATACGTATTGTTCAGATTTGTTGAATAGTGGAATGAAGCTAACGGATGTCGCTCTAGTCGCTGGTCATTTAAAAAAGAATGGAATGCCTAATATAGCAACGACTGCGCGTTATGTAATGTCTCGTCAAGAGGAACTGGCTAAATCCGTACGGAAGATGGCCAGATGGAGAACGAAACGAATTAATGTTATATCAGAGGACGATTAATAATTCTTGTCAAGTGATGGCCACCTTCTCATTGGGAAAGGTGGCATTTTTGTGGGAGATTTCCTTATAAACAATGAAAACCTAATGAATCGCAAGGAGGAGACTATGAAAAAGCTATCACCTTTTAAAGGAGGCGCTATTTCCATCGCGGGCGCATGCCTAGCTACGTATTTTATTTTTAAAACCGCACTCATTGTTGGCGGTCCAAAAGTACCGATGGTGATGATGGTGAACACTGTGAAGGCGGGGAGGGCAATCACCGCCTCAGATACCCGAACAGAGACTATGCCTCAGAAATTCGCAGTCAATGCCATTACGAACCAGAACGATACAGTCGGCAAGATTGCGGCTACGGAACTCACTCCAGGGCATCCACTACTTAAGACAGATATTTCAGATAAACCGATGCGAGACGGCCTGTTTGTCGGAGAGATTGGGGTGAGGGTCCCCGTGGACTTAATTAGCTCAGGGGGAGCACTGCCTGGAGACTATGTCGACATATTGGTGTCCACCGGCAAACAAGCTAACGGGCAACCCGGTCAATTAAGTACCTTGTTTCGTCGCAAACGGGTTGTTGCCGTATTCAATGCCGGTGGACAAAAGATTGAAAGTACCTCCACAGCGAATGCCGCCGGCGGGCTTACTATGACACCGGCAGCCGTATACACGGCAGCATCGGTCGAGATCGCCGCAAGTTCAACCCAAGAACGCGACCAAATAATGAGTGCAGGGAAAGTCGCTCTAAGTATATCGCCTTGGGAAGACGGAACTAGCCAAGGACAAACTGCCTTGGGAGCTCAGCCATCGTCTGTAACCGCACCGCAGTCGGAATCACCAGTACCGTCAATACCACCACAAACTAATCCTAAGCAAGGAAAATAAGAGGAGGTTTCATCCATGAAAAATTTTAAGATGGGCTTAGTTTTAGTCACCATTGCCTTCCTATTAACCGGGTGTGGCAGCAGTTTGGCAAGTAAGTCCGTAGAAATCCCACCGAAACAGGACTATACCCTTATCCCTGTATACACCTTAGATGGACGCGGTGTATACCTAAATGCCAGCGTTACTCCCCTGGAATTCTTCTCAGTGAACTGTCCCCACTGCCAAAAAGACCTTCCGGAGATACAAAAAATTGTGAGCGATATTAAACCTCAAAAGCCACTTATCTATGTTGCAACCTTCTTTACCACGTCCGATGTGCCAGAGGCCATTAAACAGACCAAAGACTTTATTGCCCAGTATAAACTAGAAGGCACGGTTGTTATACAGACGGGTCCTTCCCAAGCCTATGTTAAATCTGTGCCAGCCATGGTTACCTTGGATCGAGGTAAATCAACCCCCACTATAACAGAAGGCCTGCTGACGAAAGAGCAGCTGACGTCCGTTTTATCCACAAGTACCGCCGTGGCCGCCCATGAAAACGAGACGAAGAAATGATGAGCACGACTGAGAAGGATAACGAACGGGGCGGAGTATCCATAAGCCTG
>JAJYAS010000875.1 GCA_021779415.1 Bacillota bacterium | reverse complement strand
AGTAATTCGTACCCCGCAAGCATTGTAAATAGCATTGATAATTGAAGCATGGGGGGAGGTCAGCGGCAATTCTCCCGAACCTGCAGCGCCGAAAGGACCATGAGGTCTATAGGTTTCTACATAGAGGAGATCAATATTGTCTGGGGCGTCTTTGATATAAGGCAGTCCGCAGCTCATTAAATCTATGTGTTTCTTCAAGTCTTCGAAGTCTTCACTCAAAGCTAATCCGATGCCTTGAACCATTCCTCCATAGAGTTGTCCGTCGACAACCAACTTATTCGCAATTTTACCGACATCGGCTACCATCGTCATTTTGACAACTTCAGTTTTACCTGTTGCGATGTTGACTTCAACTTGAGATAGGAAAGCACCATACATATAAACAGCAAAGGGATTCCCTTGTCCAGTGGTAACATCGCACTCCTTAGCAGGAGCGGTCCAGTTTCCTTCGAAATATATCGGTAACTTTTCGGCGATCATCTCTTCATAGGTGCGGAAGGTGCCATCTGCTTTCGTAACCCCTTTGATCAGCTCTTCACAAGCAACCCGGGTGGCGTTACCGACCAACACTTGAGAACGACTTCCTCCTGCAGGTCCACTGTTGGGAGTTCGTGCCATATCATTCATAACCAGTTTGATATTTTCCGGTTTAATACCCAACGGACGCAAAGCCTCATGAGCGGTAGCTAATGACCCCATATCCGCGCCTTGACCATGATCTTCCCAAGAAGTGTAAATTGTAACTCCAGTGGCAGTTAGCTCCGCATTGACCGAAGCGCTGTCCGCTCCGTCTAGACCTGACCCATAGACACCGATGGACATCCCAATTCCGCGTTTCTTATCCGCGGCTGATGCTGGCTGTTTAGCCCATTCCTGCGCTTTCATGTAAGCAGGTTTAAGTTTATCCATTATTTCAACGAGGCAGTAAACATCTGGTTCACAGCCACTTGGCGTGGTGTCACCAGGTCTGTAAACATTTTTGTAACGAAGTTCAAACGGATCCATACCCAGTTTTTCGGCAAGTTCATCCATCAAGACCTCGGACGCAAATTCGCTTTGAGGAGATCCATAGCCTCGGAAAGCAGAACCCCAAGCATGGTTTGTACACACTGTTCGACCATTACCACGAATATTGGGAATGGTATAACCGGCACCTATGAACTGGCTACCTCGCATGGTGACCAAGTCACCGAATTCGGAATAAGGACCATGGTCCACTGACCAATCAGTTTCCATGGCAGTTAATTTACCCTCTTTAGTCGCTCCAAGTTTTACATTCATAAAGAAAGGCGAACGTTTTCCTGTATAAGTGGTTTGTTGATAGTAATCAAACTCGAGGTAAACAGGTTGACGTGTAGCCACGGCCGCTACCCCTAATAAGGCTTCAATCGTTGGGCTGAACTTATAGCCAAAGGTTCCGCCGGCGGGATTTTGTACCAAAATCGTTTTATCTGCATCATAGCCTATTCCTGGGGCAATCATAGCCTGATGGAGATGAATTGCAATACTCTTAGAATGGATGACCAAATTATCCTCTTCATCAAAGAAAGCAAAACCGACGTCAGGTTCGATGGGCATATGAGGTTGACGTCCTACATAAAAATCGTCTTCAACAAATGCTTCTGCCGCTTTCAGTAAAGGCTTAGTATCTTCGCCCTTTACCATTTGTGTTTCGAAATAAACGTTGGGTGTTCCAGGATGAATTTCAATAGCGTCTTCTGCCATAGCGTCAGGAGCACTCATATAGGCAGGAAGTAATTCGAGTTCCACTTTTACTTTTTCGACAGCAGCCTGAGCATGTGCAGCTGTATCGGCGGCAACAATTGCTATAGCATCCCCAAATTGGAATACTTTTTTGTCGCATAGAATCGGACGTTCCCATCCATCTCCTTTGTTCGTCGGGAAAGTAATTAAACCAGTGATTCGGTTTTTGCCAACAACATCTTTGGCAGTAATAATTTTTACGACACCAGGCATTTTTTCAGCCTCTGATGTATCAATAGAAATAATATTGGCATGAGAAACCTTGGCCTGAACCAGTTTAAGTTGCAGAGTGCCACAAGGCATTTTGAGCCCTACATCCGCTCCAAAATCCCAAGTACCGGTAACCTTAGCCAAGGCGGACGGACGAATGTATTCAGTGCCCCAGATTCGGCCATCTGCAGGCAATTTTAAAAATAACTCTTCTGTTGTAACCTCGCCTCGAATTAGTCTAGCGGCTTCCATGACAGAGTCAACTAGTGGTTTATACCCAGTGCAACGGCACGCATTTCTGTGTTTTTGGAACCAATCCCGAACTTCTTCTCTCGTAGGATTTACATTTTCTTCTAATAGTTGTTTGGCTGAAACAATGAACCCTGGACTACAGAAACCACATTGAGCAGCTCCATGAATCATCCAAGCTAGTTGTAAAGGATGTAAGTGTTCCTTGGTGCCTACTCCTTCGATTGTCGTGATTTCTGCATTATCGGCAACACGTTTCATTTTGGTAACACAGGAGCGGATGACTTTTCCATCCATAATGACAGAACAGGCACCGCATTGAGCCTTTCCACACCCAATTTTAGTTCCCGTCATGTGCAGTTGTCCTCGCAAC
>JAJYAS010000874.1 GCA_021779415.1 Bacillota bacterium | reverse complement strand
GACTTTACCCATGATCTTGGCCCTAAAATCGTCTTCGGAGCCAGATAAGTTAAAGACATTACTTGGGAAAGTGGACAAAACAGAGGATGAAGTGGCGGAAACTATTGGACTAATCAAGGCTACTGGTGCAATTGATGATTCGATGCATTTGGTCGATTTATATGTAAAGAAGGCTAAAAAACATCTTCTGGATCTTCCAAAGGTTCCAACACGTAAAGCGCTAGAAGATTTAGCCGAGTTTATTGCGGTTCGGAAGTTCTAAGAGAGAAACTACCCCTGCGGATGAGATCAACTGGGGTAGCTTCTCTCAATTTTATATCCGTTTACTAATGTGGTATGATAAGCTAATGTTGGGTTATTTCAAGTTGTTATGGGTTAGGTACATAGGCTTTTTCTTACTAAGGAGGCGATGAAATGAGCGAACGACAAGAAGGTATTACTGAAAAAATATGGGGTTTTTTCAGTTCCATGAAGTTGGGTCTGGCTTTATTAGGGGTGATTGCCCTCGTTGCTGGAGTGGGGACTCTGTTTCCCCAAGTCAATGTGGACCCGGAAAAGGCCCAAGCTGTGGGGCAAATATGGCAGAAGCTGGGATTTACCAATCTCTACGGAACGTTTTGGTTTCGGTTATTGCTGGGTTTACTTTGTATCAATTTGGTTGTCTGCAGTACGCAACGATTTCAGGGAGTTTATAACCGTACCTTTAAACTTAAGCCACCAGAGGGTACTTCAAATGTTCCTAAAAAGGTTCAAGTAAAATGGGCGGGAGACGGCGAGTCGCTTAAGCTATCTGTACGAGAAGTTCTAAAACGCAGAGGCTATAAAATTGTTACCAAAGAAAACAACGAAGGCTGGAGTTTCATAGCGATTAAGCGGCGTTTAGGGAATTGGGGATCGATCATTGCTCATGTCTCCTTTGTTGTGTTAGTTATCGGAGCAATGCTGGGCTCTTTCCTGGGTTTTAAGGGCTTTTTTATGACGGGTGCAGGGACAACTGTCCCCATTAACTCCATCAATGTATCGAGGGGAACAGTAAAGCACGATTTTAGTGTGAGAATTAATTCTGCGGAAGACAGATTCTTAGCTAATGGGGAGCGAGATAACTGGTATACCGACATGAGTATCTTGAAAAATAGTCAAGAAGTGGCCCGACAAACGATTTCGGTCAATCACCCTTTTACCTACGAGGGGGTAACGTTCTACCAATCTAGTTTTGCTAAAGGAGTCCATCTTACTGCGGATCTGAAGGGAAAAAAGATCCCTTTGGTTCTTCAAGAACAGGGCGGAAACTATTTCCAAGCAGAGGGAACAGATCTTTACCTTATCGCTGCAGCGATAAATAGCGGGCAACAAACTACGTCGATTGTTTATCAGGTTTATCAAGGGACAGCTTCTCAGCCAATTCAAACGGGGCAACTTCAGCTTGGACAAACGATTGATATACAGGGTAAATACAAACTAACTCTCGATGGCAACGCGGGGTTCACTGGCTTACAGGTTAAAGAAGACCCGGGAGTTATGGTTATTTGGCTGGGATGTGCCTTATTATTAGGAGGACTCCTATTATCATTCTACTGGCGGACGAGTGTCGTGTTAGGAATTTTCATTGCTAAACAAGGCAATCAAGGTGAGTTAACAATGGGAGCCTTAGCTGGAAAGGTTGCTGGCGGAGTGCAAAGCGAGTTTGAACGTTTGATTCATGATATCAAAATGAATTAGCGATTATTCATGGATTGTCCAAGAAAAGGGAGGATAACACTGTGAACCAGGGATTACAGAGTCTCGAAACGTCAGCGTTTTATGGTATGGTAATGGCTTATACCTTAGGTATGCTGTTGTATTGGATATGGATCGGCTCTAAAAAGGAACTTATCGGACGCTTTGCAACTTATCTTACGGCCATTGGCCTGGGCGCAAACACTGCTGCCATTCTCCTTAGAATGTACATTTCAGGGCATCCACCCCTTTCCAATGGGTATGAATTTATCTTGACGTTTGTTTGGGGGATCGTGGCTGTTTATTTATTTGCAGAAGTTCGCTATAAATTAAAAGCGCTCGGAGCCTTTGTCACGCCGATTTCCTTCTTGCTCTTGATGTTTATTATTATGAGTATGGGGCCTGAAGAACGAATTGCCCAAGCGGTGCCCCCGGCACTTAAGAGCCAATGGCTTACATTTCATGTGGTAACGGCAATGTTTGCCTACGGAGCTTTTGCCGTGTCATTCGGGCTTGGAGTCATGTATTTGCTTAAGCTGAGCAAAGGAGAGGACGGAAAAAAGTCATCTTCACAGGGAATTATTTCTCGTTTTCCAGAGTTAGACAAACTGGACGAGCTAGCCTATAAGGTGGTCGGGTTCGCGTTTCCTCTTCTGACACTTTGCATTATTACCGGCGCAATATGGGCAAATTACGCTTGGGGGACATATTGGTCCTGGGATCCTAAAGAGACATGGTCTCTGATTACTTGGATTATTTATGCTGGTTACTTGCATGCTAGATTAATGTATGGATGGAAGGGAAAAAGGGCGGCATGGTTGGCAGTGTTCGGTTTTGCAGCAGTGTTGTTTACGTTCTTTGGCGTTAACTATTTTTTATCGGGAAT
>JAJYAS010000053.1 GCA_021779415.1 Bacillota bacterium | reverse complement strand
TCCGATCTGCAGCCTTAAAGAACATTTATTATGGGGAAGACAGTTATAAATTTGAATTGACTCATAATAAGAAAAAAGAAAGCATTTATCAGATGATTACGTCTAGAAAAAATGAAATAGGCCTGAATCTTTGGTCCCAATCGTTTGAAGAAGAATACAAGGAAGAGATGGAAGACTTATTTGCCAAACTAACCGCTTATGATGATAAAGGTGAAAAGGTTTTAGCAGAGTACACAGATTATCGGAGATACTTAGACTATGACATTATAGTTGAGCAAAAAGACGGGACCATTCAGCGCTTTTCCAAAATTTATGGAGAAAAAAGCGGCGGCGAAACGCAGACCCCGTACTATGTTGCCATAGCAGCATCGTTTGTACAGCTTTACAAATTAGGCGATACGATCAGAGTTATTATGTTCGATGAAGCTTTTGATAAGATGGATGACAATAGGATCAGTTCAATGATGGACTTTCTTAACAGCCAAAATTTCCAAATTGTTGTGGCCACGCCGCCTTCTAAACTTGAGGTAATCGGTGAAAAAGTAGATACCATTTTAATGGCTATGCGGGAAGGGGCAAACAGTATCATTGAGGAGTATAGCCTATGATCAGCAAATATGAGAAAAAGATCCTAAATAAGTTGCTGGATAAATATGAGGGAAGTAAAAGTTTTACCGGGGATAACAAGGTAAATCAGAGATTCTCCATAAAGCCGTCGACCTTATTTCCTCAATACACTGATCACGCCAACTATGAACTGTTTCAATCCGTCAACGAAGCCATTGATGTACTGGTCAGAAAGAAACTAATCTTTGCTAAGGCTAATTCTACTAAGGTCTGCAGCGAGGTTAGTTTGAATTTTGATAGTATTGATGATGCGTACAAATATCTCAATCGCGAGCCGAAAAATGATATTAATAACTCCGTTAGGCAAGTACTTGATGCTTATAAAGACTGTAACGAAATCTTAAACCGGTTTTGCAGGGCTCAAACGGAACGGATCCTGACGAATAAACCCATCCAGTGTTATAGTGGCGATCTGAGGGAATTTGAAAATATCTTAATGGCAGTTGATGAATTACAAAGAATTGGTTCGGAAACTTTTGTCCGGGATTTCTCCGTACGGATTTTTAAGGATTCCAAGATGTTTGAACGCATAAGTTCTAAGGTCGAAAACCTGCTCTTTGAATACGGCGATTTTCCGTATAAGAACCAGCTGCTGGAGAACTTGAACTTGGTTAAGAATCCCACCTATGTCAACTTTAAAGGAGCCGGGAGCATCGAACTATCCGGGCAAACGATTGATTTGAGTAGGCTTCGTAGTGACCTAGCGATTTCATCGTCAATGCTACCCGATATTGATAAAATCGAAATTACTGGCAGAGCAGTTATAACTATTGAAAACTTAACAAGTTTTCATACGACCGATTGCAGTGACATGTTCATAATCTATCTCGGCGGTTTTCATAACAGCGTAAGGCGTGAATTTATTAAGAAAATATTTCAACAAAATCCAGGAGTGCGTTTTTATCATTTTGGAGATATCGATGCTGGTGGTTTTTATATACTTGAACATCTGAAGCGGGAAACAGGCATAGAATTTCAACCTTATAAAATGGACTTGGAGACTTTAAAGGAATACCAGGAATACACGAAAAAGCTTACTATTAATGATCGTGATAGATTAATAAAGCTGAAGGAAAGTCAATTCAAGGAAGTAATAGGGTATATGCTTGAAAATGACTGTAAATTGGAACAAGAAGCAATAATTATATGAGAATGAGTTTATTATTCTGGCGGGCAACAATTATTGCAAATATTTACTACCAAGTATCACAAATGTTTACCAGCCTTTAGAAGGCAAACGGCAAGGGGAAAGGCAACCTGCACTTCAACGTTTAACAGCCCTTGAACGTGAAGCAAATCTATGCAAAGCGGTACATCTAAGGTCTTTACTATTACGGTAGTTGGGGGCCTTTTTATATTTGTGAGACAGTTTCCCCCTTATTTCGCAGGAAAGTTATGAGATGATTAGGTCATTCAGGAACGAATTTAAAAGGTGAGGGAAGAGTTTGGACGATCGTGAATTGGATGAAATATTTGATGAAGAAACACTAGATATGGCAACTAAAAAAGTTAGAAGGAAGTCTACAAGAAAGACGATTCTGACGTCTCTGGTAGTGATTGTGGTAGTGTTAATAGGTATTTTAGTTGCTAATGCAGCCATAACCATTAAATTAAGTAATGATATGTTCGACTTCAATGAGGCTAACATTAAGCTGCACGTACCCAACGGTTATATTAGCAAGTCGGATGACTCTATGGGCTTTTTAGGGGGGAGGAGCGACTTCACAGTCTCTAGGCTTATTGGTGAAAAACCAGTGGTTTTGGAAAATAAGGCTGCGCCGTTTGGGTTGATTCCTCAACTTTTTATTTCAAGAGGTCAGGGTGGCGGTGGACATTCAGCAGGCGAATGGCCCCGTAACTATTGGGAAAATGGCTACACCAAGATGATCTTCTTTCATCCGGAAATCTCATACAAAGAATACAAAAATGATCTATATCAGTTGGATAGGGTTTCTGATGATAAACTGATTGAGGTTGGAATATCCTTCGATAAACCCTATAAGGTAGCAGATATCCAAACCATATTGCCGAACGTTAATAAATCTTGGTATTGGGTCGACGCCTATAACAAAAACGATTTTGAGCGTTATAAAAAAGAAGCTAGCGAATACGACGGTAAAGCTGCCTTTATTAGTGAGTATGACGCGTTAGGAGTCAACGTGAGGGCATATCATGGTAATAACGATTTTTACGGGAGCTACTATAATTTCGTTGAGTCGTTGAAAAATAGTAAAGATAAAAGGTATAACGAAGTTTATAAAGAACTTGTCACCAAAGGCTATACTGATTCGAATAATGTTCCAATTTTAGGAGCGATCGTTTATGGCATGAAAGATGAATTAAAGGCGCTTATTGGAAATCCCCATATCAAGGCTTCATCGTTTGGAGTAGTCGTAGATAGATATTAGTCATGGAGTGAAATCTAAATAGATGAGAGTGAGGTAAATGATGGGTTACACTTATGCCTTTATAGTCATTTTTTTGGGGATGTGGGTGGTTAGAAAGATTATGGATATAGATGAAAGAACAAAAGAGATTTCAAGGACTCTTACAGAAATCACAGACCACCTTAACGGCAAAGAACATACTTAGTCTATTTGCCTAAAATAGACAGAGTGTCAAAAATCTATGGAAAGAAGGTCGTTAAGTTGATTAGAATGCCTTTTCGCCCACCTACTGATTACTATTGAGAAGAGTTAGCTGCTATAGATGAGCAGATTTGTGAACTACTAGCAAAACGCAAAGAGCTCTCAAATAACAATCCTGGGTTTCCGATTCTTGAGCGTATTTCATCATGGAGCCAAAAATTTGGACTTAACGAGGATTGGCTGCGGATGATTTTTTCACTATATATGCACGGTGAGGATCGAATGCTATCACCAGTAGAACCAACTGGTTTTTTGAAATTCGTCCCAATTTTAAGATCCGTAGTAATTGATAATATGATGTATGCTGTAACGCATATGAAACAAACAGCAATGCTAGCGTCGTTTACATCGAAACTGAAGTCAATGTTGTTGAAGCTTTTGTCAGACTTGGACATGCTAGCTTTGAATTATTTATCTCTCCGGAATATCAGTGCAGACAAAGTAGCGGATCTGGACATGGAAAAGGTATGCAACATTCTTTCGTAGTTATTCCAGCGTTACCTGATGATATTAATGGAGTGGAATTCCGTTTAAGCGTTAAACCACTGCGTGAAAATCCAGAATTTCAAGAGGTGCAATTCACGGAGACAACCGTCACGATCAAGTGAGGAAACATGGAGGGAGTAAGCTCCCACCACCTTGAGGAATTGGGACTAAAAGTTCGCAACGGTACAAGTTTAGATGAATTGGAACGAATGCAATTGGCGTTTCTACCTCTGATGTCAATGAATAAAAGCAGACAACTTGAGATAGAGAGAGCGGCATTATCACGGAAATTTTTTCAGTTGCTCATGAAATGGGACATCAAAGATTGCACTTGTCTGAGCAAGGTAAAACAATAATCCGAGACGATGATTTTACCGAGAGAGATGAAGACGAGGTTGAGGCCAATTATTTTGCCGCATGTTTGTTAATGCCGACAGATAAGATTCTTAAATTTATGAGACTAGAACTTAATGATAAGAGTATCAATCGTTGGAAGGGTTTAGACACGAAGCTTTTGCCCGTTTTTTTCTAAATTAATCCCTCTGCCAGGGTGTCGAGCTGCTTCGCTATAACATGAAAATCAGTGTTTAAATCTAAGGCTTTGACGCTAATTTTATTGCCGTTGATCCTATAATCATGGTCTGGCGTAATTTCTTCATCGGTTTTGGCATAGAGCAGAACGCCACTGACCTTTCCAGTGCCTTGAGTATCTTTGTTTTTTACATAGGTGAAAATCTGATACATATTATGGGAGTGCATTGTCCTACTATCATAAAAACTCATCGTTTGCATGGTATGCTTGTAGTATTTGGTATCTATAATCAATGTTTTTTCGTTATATTGCAATGTTATATCCGTTTTCATCGTTGGTAAAAACGCCACAATATCGTCGTCTACGTTCCAATCAATGTGAGAAGGGGCAGCTTTAAATTGAGGATAATGCTTCCGATAATATTCCAGGACAAATTTTTCATACAGGCTGTGCATCCGCTGGTCATCAAGATAATGCGCCAGCTTCCGAGACCCATCCTGCGTCGTTAGAAGCAGGCCATTAATGACTAAATAACAGATATTGATGAGCATTTTATAGGTGGCATTGTTCCGGTGATAGCGAATGCCAGACCATCGAATCGAATGGGGATCAACCATGTCCACTGCATTGAAATAGAGGATTACTTTTTTTAGAGCCTTTTTCTTCTCTGAACGAACATCATTTGAACGGATAAGCAGTAGGGACGTTGTTTTCAAGATCTGGTTTATGTAAGCGTTCTCCGAAAATTCGTCGAACTCGCATATAAGTTGCTTTTTCAGTGGAGTTTTTTGTTTTAATGAGGTGGATACATCTATTTTTCCGCGAGGAGAACTAAGGGACTCGGTTTGACAGATATATTCTCTGCCCAAGCCCCGTTTGATCTGGTTGGCGATGCCCTTTGCGAGAATCGCGGTCAATAAATCAGCAATATGGTCAAATTCCTCGGTTGCTAGGCTGGCGTAGCTGTCCTCGTTGAGCACTTGGAAGGCATAGGCCAGCATATAATAGATGTTCTGAATTTTAATCATTTAGGCAACCAAACAGTTTGTTCGTCCATTGCTCAACTTTTGCGGGCTCGTCAAACCAGTATTCATGGATCAGCGGTAATAGTTCATATTTTACAACGGAGGTAATCCACTCATCAGTTACAGGGTCATCGGTGCAAAGGTAGCTGTGCCCAATTCTAAAGCCGTTACCGAGAGACTCATCTTTGCCGATAAACATATTCAATTCTTTGATTCGTTCAAAGAGTGCATTGAATTTCGGATTATCAGCAGCAATCATCATATCCTTAAAACCCTCAACATCAAAGGCTGGTTCAATCTCATAGAAAGCAAATCTTCGTCTGAGGGCGTAATCAATCATGGCAAGACTGCGGTCCGCAGTATTCATCATCCCGATGATATGAACGTTCTTGGGAACAGAAAACAGCTCGTTGGCGTACAGGAGACGCAGCTTTTCGCTGCGTTTATCCTTTTCGATGAGCATAAGTAGCTCACCGAAAATTTTGCTGAGGTTGCCACGATTAATTTCGTCGATGATGAAGAAATACTCTCTTTCATCGTCATCCTGCGCATTTTTGCAGAATTGATAAAAAGGTCCGGGTGTAAGTTCGAAGCCATCCTTGGTAGGGCGGAAGCCCATGATAAAATCCTCGTAGCTGTAGCTTTGATGGAACTGTACCATCATAACGCGACTGGTGTCCTTCACTCCCATAATGGAATATGCGAGACGTTTTGCGGCAAAGGTTTTGCCTACGCCGGGTGCACCTTGGAGAATCACGTTTTTCTTGTACTTTAGCAGGCTGACCAACGTATCATATTTTTCTGAGTCCATGAAGACCTCACTGAGAAAATCGTCTTCAGAATACGGGTCATAGATGATTTCCTTTTCCTCTTCGATTGTTTCCTGTGGTGACTCGCTCAGGAAGAGAGTTTCAAGTTTCTGGACATAATCGGTGTACGGAGTGACGTCAGTGAGTGTTTTCAAGACGGCTTGTCCTGGGTGATCCCATTCGCCGTTATGCGTCCATTTTACTTTATGAACATGCCGAAATTCCTTTCTCGAAGCGTCAAAACTATACTCTGATTCTACAACCCCACGCCCAACAACCTTGTGCATTCCTTTTTTGGCATACACGATGTCATCCGGATGGAGTTCATTGGCGAACTGCCAAGTTGCATGAGCGGAGTTTTTATAAGAGTATTCTTCACCATAGACCTGTTTCATCTTGGCTTTCATGCTATCCTTGCTGGGATACTGTTTCAAATCACCGAGTTCATCCCAACCAATAGCCATAATTCCTTGACTGTAGAACTCGTCCCATTTCGATGAATTATCACCGGGTGCATAAATCCAATATCGTATCAGAGGAGCGGAGGGGGCAGGTTCGACATCGGTATCCTTAGCTTCGACGCGGACGTAGGTACCGTCAATTATACTATCTAAGACATCAGCCTGTTCTGCAGTTAATTTATAATTAGTAGCATTGGCGAATGAAAGAATGCTGACTTTTTTGAGACGTTCATCCGCAAGAAAAGTTGCTTTGGAAATAATGGCGTCCGTAATTTTATGTCTTAGTTCAATATCAACGACAACAATTTCTCCAGTTCTGAATTTATCCGTAATTGCATAAGGGTCGGTATTGTCGCTTTCTCGTTTTTCGGGGTCACACTGAATAATACCGGAAGCAACTACACCTCCTTCAGGGCCGGACATCCATATGTAAGCACGGTCGCCCTCCTTGATCTGATTTTGGTATTGCTTCGTACTCCATGTTAGGACATCCAGGTCTGTTACTGCACCGATAATATCGTAATATTTAGGGTTACCCTGGAAAATCCAACCGATGTTCTCACGTTTGGGGGTAAGACCATTGAAAATCTCATCACCGAAAGAAATGTTGACTTCGTTTTTATCAGCGATTTTCTGGCAGGCCTTGCGTATACTATTCGACTTGTTGCCAGTTTGTTCATAGTAATACTGGAGATTTTCCTGTGTTGCGCGTAACGCATTGTTCAGGGCGTTCTTGCCGTAGTCAAGGCCAATATGCTCTATAAAATAATGGATAAGGTCAGCATTGAAACGGGGGGTGTACCTTTTGCCCTCAATCATGCTTCGGAAAATCATAATCATCAGCTTATAAGTGGTCTCGTTGAAGATGCCGATCTCTTTAAGCAACTTCGAAACTGCATCATTCATTTTGATTTTGTTTTGATGGACGTCCTTGCTGATTTCATAAATTATAGCTTCGGCTCCAATCTCATTGCCGACGCAATTTTTTATGCCGCTATATTTCTCGTCAAAGAACGCCTTAAGACGCTTCATGCAAGTATAATACCCTTTTGCACGCTCTAGAGCTTTATTAGAATTACCCTCATGCATAAGATAGGCACAAATCTCTTCTTTGGCTTTATCTAGTGAGGCATCATCGACAAAGCACTCCCAAAAAGGAATACCGATATAATTGTTGTAAGCAAAAAAGGCATCAGAGAAATTGGTAGCAATAGTGACTGACGCCCAATCAGGATTTTTCTCAATTAAGTATTCCTTGAATTCTTTTCTAACATCTCTAACTTTCTGTTGCGAAATCATAATCGCACCTCAAATCTTATCTATTTTTAGGCAAACCGTATTTCTGAACCAGCTTGTGTAATTTTTACTAACCGAAGTGTAAGTCAATTTTTATAAATCATCTGAAATTACCTTGTACGAATTATACCACATAGGTTAAGCTTAAACTTTTTAAGTATTATGGAGACTGTTTCCTGATGGAAAATCGGCAATGCCACTAATGGCCCAGCTCGCATACGGGCTTTTTGCGAATGTATTATCTACGGCCTCTTGTTGTTCCATAATTTTAAACTTTATAACCCAATAATGTGTTCATATCTGGGGCTTGGATAGGTGTTATAATAAGGTTTAAGATGTCATTTCTCAATGAAGTGCGGCGGTTAAAGAATATAACAAAGTCAAGTTAGATCCTGCGGGTGAAAAGGAAACAGAAGGATTTGAAATAGATCATGAAAAAAATAGTCCTTGGAATATTAGCACATGTGGATGCGGGCAAGACGACATTATCAGAGTGTCTGCTTTATCTGAGCGGCAAAATTGGCAGATTGGGTAGGGTGGATAATAAGGATGCTTATTTAGATACCTATGAGCTAGAAAGAGCAAGAGGAATAACCATTTTCTCCAAGCAGGCCATGTTTGAGATAGGTGAGACTCAGATTACCTTACTAGATACCCCGGGACACGTCGATTTTTCGGCTGAAATGGAAAGAACACTTCAGGTGCTGGATTATGCTATTTTAGTGATAAGCGGTGCGGACGGGGTACAGGGGCATACCAAAACATTATGGCGGCTCCTGAACACGTATCAGATACCGGTTTTTCTATTCGTCAATAAGATGGATCAGAAGGGGACGGATAAGGACAAGTTGATGAAAGAATTGAAAAAGCAGCTGGATGAGGGGTGTATTGAGTTTGGACAAGTTGAGACGGACGATTTCTACGAGCAGCTGGCCATGTGTGAAGAAATAATGATGGAAACCTTTCTGGAAACGGGCAATATTGAAACTTCGCAGATTAAAAGAGCTGTCACGGAGCGCAAAGTGTTTCCGTGTTTTTTTGGTTCTGCTTTAAAATTAGAGGGCGTTGAGCAATTTGTGCAGGGCATTGTGAAATATGTCGTGATCCCTTCCTACCCCGATGAATTCGGGGCTAAACTATTCAAAATAGCAAGAGATGAGCAGGGGAACCGCCTTACCTACATGAAGCTTACAGGCGGAAGGCTCAAGGTAAAAGATGTCTTAACGAATGGCATTTGGAATGAGAAAGTTAATCAAATTCGTCTCTATTCCGGTCAGAAATTCGAGGCAGTGAACGAGGTAGAGGCCGGTTCTGTATGCGCAGTAACGGGGCTCGGCCAATCCAGGCCGGGAGAAGGCTTAGGGATAGAGGAAGCTTCGGATACACCAATATTGGAACCCATACTGTTCTATGAGATTATTCTGCCGGGAGGCTGTGACCCAAGAGTGATGCTTCCTAAGTTGCGTCAGATTGAAGAAGAAGAGCCGGAACTTCATATTGTCTGGGATGAGCAATTGCAGGAAATTCAGGTACGGATTATGGGAGAGGTGCAGATTGAAATTCTGCAGAGCCTTATACAAAGCCGTTTTGGCGTAGATGTGGCCTTTGATGCAGGAAGAATTGTCTATAAGGAGACGATTGCTAATATCGTCGAAGGGGTGGGGCACTTTGAGCCCTTGCGGCATTATGCGGAGGTCCACCTGTTACTCACGCCGGGTGAGCCGGGGAGCGGTCTTGAGTTTGGGGCAGAATGCAGTGAGGATAGCTTAAGTAAAAGCTGGCAAAGACTTATTTTATCCCACCTGGAAGAAAAAACCCATAAAGGAGTTCTAACAGGGTCGGAGATTACTGATATGAAAATCACGTTAGTCTCAGGTCGAGCACACAATAAGCATACCGAAGGGGGTGACTTCAGAGAGGCTACCTACCGTGCCGTGCGCCAGGGCTTAAAGCAGGCTAAGTCCATATTGCTGGAGCCGTTTTATGCTTTTGAGCTGGAGCTGCCTGAGAAAATGGTTGGAAGAGCTATGAGCGATATTGAGAAAATGCATGGCACCTGCGAAATATCACAAACAAATGGGGAGATGGCGGTTCTTGTGGGGAGTGCCCCTGTTGTCAATATGAGAAATTATCAGAAAGAGGTCGTTGCCTATACTAAAGGACTTGGCAGGCTGTTTTGCAGCCTGAAAGGATACGAACCATGCCATAATGCGGAAGAGGTCATAGAAAGGTTCGGCTATGATTCGGAAAGAGACATAGAAAATCCGACAGGTTCAGTATTTTGTGCCCATGGTGCAGGCTTTTTGGTGGCTTGGGAGGCAGTAAAGGACTACATGCAGGTTGAAAGCTATCTTCAGAAGAAAGGCTCGTCGGGAGAAATAGCTCCAAATCAGGTCTCATACACAGAAGAGCGGTGGATCAGTTTAGATGAGATTGACCAAATTATCAATAAAACATACTATGCGAACCAAGGAAAGAAGTCTGCCTGGAAAAGCCGCAAAACAGCCCGTGAAAGCTATTATGAGCCGGTTGACTATGTCAGCAGAGAGAAGGAAATCAAAGAAGAGTATCTCCTTGTGGACGGCTATAATATTATCCACGCCTGGCCTGAGCTGAAAGAGCTTGTCGATGACAATATGGAGGGTGCCAGAATGAAATTGCTGGATACTCTCAGTAATTATCAGGGGATTCGAGAATGTCAGATTATCGTTGTGTTTGATGCTTACCGTGTTCAAGGGCATTTTGAGGAAGTCATCGATTATCATAATATCTATATGGTATATACCAGGGAGGCACAAACGGCGGACCAGTATATTGAAAAATTTGCTCATGATCATCAGAAAAAATATAATATCACCGTTGCAACGTCGGACGGTTTACAGCAGATTATTATCAGGGGGGCAGGATGTGCCTTATTATCTGCCAGAGAACTGAAGGTTGAGATCGACGGGGCTAATGAAAGAATTAAGCAGGAATATCAGAATACACAGGGAATAAATCGAAATTACCTGGCGGATGCCTTGTCTCCAGCCGCGAAACGGCAGGTCAAAGAAATAGTTAACAAAGTGAACGATCAGTAAAAAATCATTTTATAGGGGAAATTCTTTTTGGCCAATTCATTAAGTTTCAAGTTAGCAAGAATCCCCGAGTCACAGTTGATTTCAATGAGAGAGCAT
>JAJYAS010000873.1 GCA_021779415.1 Bacillota bacterium | reverse complement strand
ATTTTTTTCAAATATTGTGTATGGTTTGATTCTGATCACACAGCAACTTTATCCGGTTTGATCAGAATAGCTTCTGTACATGCCTGCACTTCCTCAAAAGTTAGGCCAGGGGCAATCTCCTTAAGCCTCAAACCGTTGAGGGTCACTTCTATAACTCCCATATCCGTAACAATTAAATTGACCTGTTTTGCTGCTGTCAAAGGCAAGGTGCACTTTTTTAAAACTTTAAGACCGCCATTTTTAGCGCAATGCTCCATTGCAATAATCACCCGTCGTGCCCCGACTACTAGGTCCATTGCTCCACCCATACCAGGAACTATCTTTCCAGGGATCATCCAGCTTGCCAGATTTCCTTCTTCATCTACTTGAAGAGCTCCTAAAACGGTAGCATCTACATGCCCCCCCCTAATGATGGCAAAAGACGTGGCACTATCAAAGCTACAACCGCCTGGTAAAATAGTTGCATATTGCCCTCCTGCATTAACAGTATCAGAATCCTCTCTTCCGGCTTCCGGCGCAGGGCCAACCCCCAAATAGCCATTCTCAGATTGAAGGATGATTTTTATTCCGTCAGGCAGTGCGTTAGCAACTTTAGTGGGGATTCCAATCCCTAAATTAACGACATCTCCCGTTTTAAATTCGTGAGCCACTCGTTTTACAAGCCACTCCATTCTTGCTTCCTTATCCAAGATCGGTCACCTCCTGTGACTGTTTCTGAACTATATAGTCCACAAAAATACTTGGTGTCATAACCTCGTCCGGGTCTATTTCCCCTATTTCAACAATATTATCCACTTGAGCGATAACCAAATCTGCGGCCATTGCCATGACTGGATTAAAATTACGAGCTGCACGACGATAAACGAGATTCCCGACCTTATCCGCTTTATACGCATTTAATAAGGCAACATTAGCCCGAACTGGAAGTTCCAGAAGATATTCGGCACCATTGAGAACAAGCTTTTGCTTTCCTTCCTCCACAATGGTTCCAATCCCAGTTGGAGTTAAAATCCCTCCTAAACCCGCACCTGCTGACCGAATCTGCTCGACTAAGGTTCCCTGAGGTACCAGCTTCACTTCAAGCTCACCAGTCGACATTTGCCTTCCTGTTTCTTTGTTCGTCCCTATGTGGGTTGCAATGAGTTTACTCACGCAATGTTGCACAATGAGTTGTGACATCGCATCCCCAAGGATTCCTGTATCATTAGCGATGAGAGTCAGCTCTTTGACTTCCTGCCGACAGACTTCTTCCAAAAGTTGGCTGGGAGCTCCACACCCAATAAACCCTCCGACCATTATGGTCATTCCATTTTCGATCTTGCTGATAGCTTCTTCAAGGCCAATTACTTTTGTCATTTGACAATCTAACCTCCTTGTAAAACAATCCTATTGGTAATTCAGCCCTAGTAATCTCCTATCTCATGGTATTTCTGCAGTTGCAGTCCGTCTAATACCCAGTTTTTTGCATTTTCGCAATAGAGTAGAGATATCGATACCCAGAGCCTTAGCGGTCGGCCCAAGGTGCATATTTTGTAGAAAAGCTCCTTCAATCGTGAGTCGTTCTGTAGCTGCCACCGCTTCTTTCAGCGGTATAACTTTCCACTCGTGAAAATGTGAGGAATCGGTAAGAACCATAACTTTACTAGCCTGCTGAATTTTCTCTGGTAAATCCGTCTTTTCGATCAGACCAGTTTGAGTAAGTACAACCAAACGTTCCACAACGTTCTCCAGTTCGCGTACATTGCCTGGCCATGAGTATTCGTATAAGCTGTCCATCGCAGCTGGGGCAAAACTCAGACTGCGACGATATTTCTTGCAAAATTTATCTAAAAAGGTAAGAGTCAGCCCAAAAATATCGTCCCTTCGTTCTCGCAGGGGTGGAATAGCAATCGGTATGACATTTAGCCGATAATAGAGATCCTTTCGGAATGTCCCCTCATCCACCATTTTCTCTAGATCACGGTTGGTAGCACACACAAACCTGATGTCCATAGACAGAGGGGTCGTTCCTCCAACCCGAAGAATTTTATGGTCCTGCAGTACACTCAGTAGTTTTACTTGAAGTAACGGGGATAACTCTCCGATTTCGTCTAGAAAGGCTGTTCCGTGGTTAGCCTGCTCCAATAACCCTGCCTTACCCTCTCTTCGTGCCCCTGTAAACGCTCCTCCCTCATAGCCGAATAATTCTGATTCTATTAATGAGGATGGAATGGCACTGCAGTCCACTTTTATGAACTTTCCTTTGTTTCTGCGGCTGCTATGTTCGTGAAGCAGGGAGGCGATTAATCCTTTTCCAACTCCAGATTCACCATGGATCAGCACTGTCGCGTCAGAATCTCCGATCCTGGGCAGCTCATCCAGGATGCCTTGCATTTTGAGGTCACGAGCCGATATCTTCTGGGCTTCATCGTTGATTGGATTATAGTTTTTTATGATCTCTCGGTATTGTTTGTTTAGCTGTTTCGCTCGTTTTAATTCATCCTTCAACGTATTAAGCTCACTTAAGTCACGCACCTCACACACCACGTTGACCAAGTTGCCTTCTTCATCAAACGACGGATTGCCGGTGACTAAGGCCTCGCAACCACTCGGATAAGATATTACCTTA
>JAJYAS010000052.1 GCA_021779415.1 Bacillota bacterium | reverse complement strand
TAACGGCGCAAGGGCCTATGTGGATAAGGGAGACTTCCCGTCTCCCTTATAACCCTCTGGGTAAGGCATGCATTCATCCCCGTGGCAAGCCACGGGGGATTCTGCAAAGCTTTTGCTAAATAGTCTCTCGATTACAAACAGAAAACGTGACCGAGTCGGTAGGTCAGCTTAGTAACTAATTGCTTGACTCTCCTCGCAATAAATGATAACGTGATTAGCAAGATATTATATCTTGCTAATCAATATGACTGAAACTGTTTTCAAAGAAGTAGTAAAGCAGGGCATTCATGTGCAGGTTTTTATCCAAGAGGCATTGCCCATTAAGGGGAAGCCTGCTCAAAAAAAACCTGGATCAAGAACCGTATATATAGTTAAAATAGCGCTTGGCGAAAAAGAGGTTCTGCTTGAGTCATCAAGAGGCGGCCCCCGAGAATGGGCATCTCTCGATAAACTGGCGAAATGGTTAAAGTCATTTGGGATAGGGGATTATACAGTTCGCCATGAGAATACCCAGGCGCTTCTTCAGCAACAATTCACTTTCCAAAACGGAGTCGGAAATTGATATATGAAAATGGAAGCCACTAAAGAACGAAAAATAACGCATCCTATATTCGCACGACACGAAACCTTTCATCCGCGTTTTGGATGGCTTAAAAAGGGCTTTGATAAATCATCTGACAATCCATTTGTGTTTTCTGATGAATCCGCTCCTGCAATTCTTGGAGTGGGCAAGAACATGGTTAAGGCGATCAGGTATTGGTGTTTGGCATATAAGATTCTTCAAGAGGATACCAACCAAAAGGGTGCTATACTCGTTACTCATTTTGGCGAGCAATTGTTCGGCGGTGAAGGATGGGATCCTTATCTTGAAGATACTGCGTCATTATGGCTTCTGCATTGGAATCTACTCAAAGTCCCCTGCCATGCCACTGCATGGTACTACGCTTTCAATATCTTTAATAGACATCTTTTTACTTCGGCTGACCTGTTGGATGGGCTCTCAGAATATAAGGAGCGCACGTTTCCTATGAGTAAGATAGCCATCTCTTCACTTGCGAGCGATGCAAATTGCCTCATCAGGATGTACGCTACGCAAGGTGACCGAGAAGGTTTTCGGGAAGATTCAATAGATAGTCCATTTTGTGAATTGCGGCTACTCAAGACTTATAGTGATGGGAAGCAGCATGTAATAAATAGTGGACCAAAAGCGGGATTATCTCCTGAGATTATTGTAGCAGCATGTTTGGAGTTCGCTGGTGCTTTTATGGCAGGAGCACGAACGATATCTGTTTCTAGATTGCTTTACGACGAGGGAAGTCCAGGACTCTGTTTTAAAATTAGAGAAAGTGAGCTTTGTGACGCAATCGAAGGCATATCTTCGCGAAGTAGGGGTATTGCTCTTTCAGAGACGGCGGGTCTAATGCAGATGTCATATGACGGAGATCCTTTTCAGTTAGCGATTAACATATTGGCTGGCTATTACCATAAGCGAGGATGACCATGTCTCTCTATGATCATATAAAAATAAGGCGCAGATACACACGGTCAGTTCAGCTTGAGCGAGATCTTGCAATTGCAGACAGCGTAAATGGCTATATCCTAACGCCGAACGCCATGGAGTTAGTGGTCCGTTTTTTCGACGCTCTTATGCATCCTAGTTCGGTGAGAGCTTGGACGCTAACGGGGGTTTATGGAACGGGGAAGTCGGCCTTTGCTCATTTCTTGGCAGCCCTTTGCTCTGGGAACGAAGACAAGATTAAATCTAATGCGCTCGCAATAGTAAGAAGAGCGGGTGGACAGGTAATTAGCGCGGCAAAAGGCATAGGGGAGAAAGGGCTGATAAGGGCCGCTGCTACCGCCAATAGGGAGTCCATATCACATACACTAGTCCGCGCATTAAAAAATGGCAGTGACAGGTTTTGGGAGAGGGCTCGGGGGCCACGACCGGCGATATTAAATGATATGGATTTGCTCTTCAAGAGAGTCATTGATGGCAAAGAAGTTGATGATAAGCACGTTCTCACTCTTATTAAAGAACTCTCGTCGGCTTCAAAGTCAGGGCTCTTAATCATTATCGATGAACTCGGAAAAAATCTTGAATTTACAGCGCAAAACCAGCGGGCGAGCGATCTTTATATCTTACAGCAAATCGCTGAACTGCCCTCGGGAGCTGGCAATCCCCGAGTATTTTTTATCGGCTTGTTACACCAGGCCCTATATGAATATTCACACGGACTAGTAACTACCTCAAGGAGCGAATGGGCTAAGATACAGGGCAGATTCGAAGATATTCCATTTTCAGAGTCGCAAGATCGTCTGTTATATCTTCTTAAAGATGCCATTGAATATTCAGATTTTAGGCTACTGACTTCTAGAATCGGAAAGTGGGCCGTTCGATGGAAATCAGCCTTTAAAGGCCAAGATATCTTAGATAGAAGCGCAGTCGAGGATATATCAGCATTATATCCCTTTAATCCTGTAGCGGCTGTTGCACTTCCTGTCCTTTGCAATAAATTCTCACAGAACGATAGAACGTTATTTACATTCTTGTCGAGCGAGGAGCCGCATTCATTTAAAAATTTCTTAAGACTGACAGCAACTTCAGATACTAATCTGATAACGCTTAAGATCGATCAATTATACGATTATTTTGTTGAGTCGGCCGGAGCAGCGCTCTCTTCGCGTCCCCAGTATCAACGTTGGCTTGAAATTCAAGGAAGAATCTACGAGGCGAAAGATCTTGATTTGGATTCTATTCGGGCATTGAAGGCTATCGGGGTCCTTAATTTGATTTCAAATGCCGGAAAACTTAGAGCATCCCGAAAAATTGTTACTCTTTGTCTTAGCGATCTGCCAGATGAAAAAAGAACAGCACAACACTGGGACATGGTTATCGATCTATTAATAAAAAAAGGATTTGTCACGTGGCGCAAACAATATGATGAACTCCGCATTTGGCAGGGCTCCGATTTCGATATTGAGCTTGCAATGACTGAGAATGATCACGTCAGAAAGACTCCTTTATCAGAACTGCTTAACAATTACTGTCCATCAGCTCCGCTCATTGCAAGACGGCATAGTTATGAGAGTGGGACTGTCAGGTACTTCGAGTGTCGATATTTTGATGAGATATCAACCAGCGTTGAGCAACTGCGTGAGGATAGCGACGGTATCATCTGTTATGTGACTTCTGGAATAAAGCGCCCAGGAGAAGTTCCCGCATTTACCGGCAATGGCAAACCGGTAGTTGTCATTACGGCTGAGGCGACAGATGCACTTCATGCGGTATGCTATGAATATGCGGCGCTCCTAAACATTTCCAAGACAGCGAAACAACTTCAGTCAGACGGAGTTGCGCGCCGTGAAGTGGGGCAAAGGCTTTTTGAGGCCAGAACACAATTGGAAGATGTTGTGGCACGATCGTTCAGCATACCGAAGAAAAAATGCCACTTCGCTGGAATAAGAGATCTCGTCTCAGATGAAAGAGAGTTCAATGCAAAGCTCTCTTTGCTTTGCGATAATGTCTACCCAAAAGGTCCCCGTCTTTGGAACGAGCTAATTAATAGGCGCGAATTAACCTCCCAGGGAGCAAAAGCAAGAGGTGAACTGATCGAGGCACTGATAAACAGGAATGATAAAGAACGACTTGGAATCGTTGGTAATGGACCCGAGTTTAGTATGTACGAATCCTTCATAAAGAAGACGGGAATCCACAGAATCAATGATGCGCGGTGGTACATTGATCAGCCATATAAAGAATCTGGTATTTACGATGCCTGGAAAGCAGTAGAGGACTTTTGCCTTGCTTCCACAGATACTCCGCGGTCAGTTGCTGAGATCTATGAACTTATACAAAATCCCCCATATGGTGTGAAGAGGGGGATTATACCCGTGCTGATTCTATCGGTGCTGCTCTACCACAATGAATATCTAAGCATTTATTTCGATGGATCATATGTGCCTGTGTTGGGTGCAGACAATTTTGATCTGTTAGTGAAACGACCGGAGAGATTTGCGGTTAAGTATTTTGAGATTACCGGACTTCGCGCTGAGATCTTCAAAGAATTGGAAGATATAGTGACGGCCTCTGTCCCAAAAAGAAAAGCCCTCCGCAATGTGACGGTGCTCAGCATAGTAAATCCGCTTGTTCGTTTCATTAGAGGGTTGCCGCAATATACTCTGCAAACGGATAATATCAGCGAAGAGGCCAATGCTGTTAGAAAAGCACTGCTTGGAGCAAAAGATCCTGATGTGTTGTTGTTTGCTGATTTGCCCAAGGCTTGTGGCCTGTCGTTTATAGACCGCAACTTATCAAATGACTCTCGTCATATTAAGACGTTTAGAAAGAAGCTGGTTCAGGCTTTACATGAGCTACAAATGGCATATGAGGAAGTGTTAAATAATTCTAAGGCACTAATTTGCCAAGGTTTTTCCGCGAGTAATGATATTAAGGAATTAAGATCTTATTTAAGAGCAATTGCTACGAGATTGAATACTCATACTCACGTCATGGAGCTAACTCTAAAGAGGTTCATAAACGTCTCGATAAATCCTGAAATTGACGACAAGGCATGGCTTGAATCGTTACTCATGGTGGTTGCCGATAAGCCGGTTAGTTCTTGGACTGATAATGACGCCCTCTCCTTTGAAATCAAACTCGGAGAAACTGTGCGGAGATTCAGGAATCTTGAATCTCTCATTGATCTAAAGAGTGACAACCATGAGGGTTTTGAAGCCCGAAAGATAACAGTTACCTATCCGACGGGTGAGGAAATTAACGAGATCGTTTGGCTCGACCATAAGGAGCGAGATGAAGTAGACCATTTGGTAGAGAAATTTTTTTCTGGAGAAATCTTCACGAAAAATAATAAAATAAGCAGAGCCATATTGGCTGCCTTGATTGAACGTGTCTTCGGTCAGAAAAAAGAAGAGGCACAAAGTAAGGGGATAGATAAGATCAAGAAGAGGGGAAAATAAGTTGACAAGACATATATTGGGGTTATCGGGGGGCAAAGACAGTGCCGCGCTTGCAGTCTATCTCCACGACAAGATTCCTAATATCGAGTATTTTTTTTGTGATACCGGCTGTGAACTGCCGGAAACTTATGAGTTCCTTGATCGATTAAGAGCCCGCCTGGGAATAGAAATAACATATCTAAACAGAGAGTTAATCCCGGGAGAAGATCCTGAATCTATTTTTAGGCACTGGCTGAGTATATATAATGGGTTTCTACCTTCGGCAACTGCCCGCTGGTGCACCAAGCAATTGAAAATCATTCCGCTCGAAAAGTTCGTCGGTGATGATGATGCGATTAGTTACATTGCGATTAGGGCGGATGAAGATCGGGAAGGTTATATCTCAGCGAAGGACAATATTAATCCCTCTTTTCCATTTAAGGAAAACGGAATTACTAAGAAGAATGTATTTCAGATTCTTGAAGAAAGCGGAATAGGATTGCCGAAATATTATGAGTGGCGGTCACGGTCTGGATGCTACTTCTGCTTTTTCCAGAGAAAGATAGAGTGGCTTGGGCTTTATGATCGGCATCCCGATCTTTTTGAGAGAGCGGCGAAATATGAGAGTGAACACTCGGATGGGCGGAGATTTACTTGGAATGAAGATGAGACTCTTTGCGAGTTGCTTGACAGGCGAGATTCAATTATAGCTGAACATAAGAGAACAGCATTGCGCCTCAAGAAGAATGAATCGAACAGAACGCTATTTGACGTTCTGACAGAGCTCGATGACGTGGAGGGATTTAATTCATGCCCCGTTTGCCATCTGTAAGGCTGTCCAAAGGTCGATCTGATTCATGACTAGATCGGACCTGATAAGAGAGGAAAGAACGCGTGCAAAGGCGCACGTATATGATTTTACGCTTTGGCCAAAATTATGGGAACGATTTGACAATCGCCTTCAATATTCTTGGACAAAAAACCGATTTGCTAAGTCTGTTATTGATGATATACCTGAAAAAGCCGGAGTATATACGTTTGTTATTGAACCAAACATTGCCAATCATCCCTCCTGTGCATTCTTGGTTTACACAGGGCAGGCGAGAGATCTTCGGGCGAGATTTCGACAATATATTGGAGTTCAGGAAGGCAGGAGAAGGCATAGTCCTATTGTAGAACAAGGGTTAAGCCAGCATGCGAATAGAAATTATTTGTTTTTTTACTATTCTTTTCACAAAAAAAAGGCCTTGAAGAAAGTCGAGCAGGCCCTAATAGATGGCTTTGTGCCGCCTTGGAATGCTAAAAAGACCATTTCATCAGAAGTTGGGAATATTGTGAGAGCATTTTAGAAGATGAGAAAACTGGGGAAAAAAGTATCTATTCTCTTGCCTGCGCTTAGAGCGCAAATGGGCGATTGGATTTACTATGTTTCCAGCATGCGCATGGCAGATATTGCGGCTCGTATTAGCTATGCAGAAGAAATTCATAAAAGTAAGAAACTCAATGAATTGTTGCAGAGACAGATATCAGACAGAAAAAAATATATTGTCAAATATTTGGAAACACAGGATCAAAGGTTTTTTAATTCGATAATCGTCGGTGTATATAGGGGGAAGCCCGAATGGTACGAATTGGCAATTGGCAGCAATGAGAACTTTAATCCTGATGAACTGCCTGATTATGTTAAGGGGGTTATCGGCTTTCTCAAGCTTAGCGGCGGGGAAAGGCTTTTTGCCATTGATGGTCAGCACAGGGTTGCCGCGATAAGAGATGTAATAAGGAAGGATGGCAAGTTTGAGGATGAGCAAGTACCGACTATCTTTGTCTCTGCGAAAATGGATGATGTCGGCAAAAAAAGGACTCGTCGTTTATTTAGTACACTTAACAGATATGCCAAACCAGTAAAACAATCTTATATCTATGCTTTAGATGAGGACGATACTGTTGCAATAGTGCAAAGGAAATTGATCGACGAACATGCTTTCTTCTTAAAAGGACATGTGTATATCGAGGCAAAGAACTTAGGGAAGAATGACGTTGAGAACTTTACATCCCTTGAGGCCCTTTATGACTCAATGGATTTCCTTCTGTGCGACATGAAACCAGCTGAATGGAAGAAATTTAAAAGTATTTATCCTGGTGATAAAGAGGTAGATAAGTATTATCAAAGGGCGGCTTCATTCTGGGACAACTTGATTCAAGCATTTCCACCTCTTCGGGAAATTAAAGCTGCTACTAATGAAACAAAAATTGTAAAAAAATATCGGGGGACGCATGGAGGGCATGTCATCTTTAGACCTGTCGGCTTATTCATTATTGTTAGTGCAATCAGATTTGCCATGGATTGCGGACTTCGCCTGAAACAAGTACTAAAAAGGATGGGTTTGGTTCCCCTAGATCTCAGTGATGAGCCGTGGTCAACATTGCTTTGGGACAAGTCAAGACAGCGCATGTTTCCTAACATAGCAAAAGATCGTCAAGTTGTGGCGGCAAAATTAGTAGCTTATATGATTGCTAGTGACATAAGTAAAATAGGACTCACTGAAGAAGGTTTAAGAAAGCAGTTTATGAAGGTGCTAAGTTGGGATGAAGAAAAAAATGGCCCTTTAGCTTTACCCAGTAAGGTCATATAGCTCTCTTCAGATGATAAAACAATGAAAGAAATATTCTACAAGCTCTTTTCCGCACCAACTGAACAAGCGGTAGATTCAATTATTCAAGGAAATCCTGTATTTCAAGCCCCTTCAAACTGGCAACCTTATGGTGCCAATGAAAGCAATTTCAGTGTTGTGGAGAATCAACAGGCCAATCCCGTAGCTGCTCTTGTTGAGAAGCTGACAAACGCAATCGATGCAATGCTTATGAAGAAGTGCTACGAGCAAGGCATTGATCCTCGCTCACAAGAAGCACCAAGAAGTATGAATGAGGCTGTGCACAAGTTTTATAAGTATGAAAATTTCGACTTGCAGGCATTTCGGAACGAAATCGCTCAAGACATACAAATCTTAGCTGATCCCAATAGCCCCAAAATGGATACTTCATTGATTATTTATGACAACGGCGAGGGGCAGCACCCTCAAGACTTCCCGAATACTTTTCTTTCGCTTTTGCGCGGGAATAAGAACGACATCAAGTTTGTTCAGGGCAAGTACAACATGGGTGGCGCTGGTGCTGTGGTCTATTGTGGAGAAAATAGGTATCAACTCATAGCATCTAAACGATATGACAATACCGGTAATTTTGGCTTTTCCTTAGTTCGAATGCACCCCCTTACGAAAGAAGAAGAGGAAACCAAGAAGAACACTTATTATGAATACTTTTGCCCTGATGGAAAAATCCCTGAATTTTCAATTGAAGAGCTAGATTTAAATCTCTACCGGCGGAAGTTTCGGCTGGGAACGATTATAAAACTTTATTCTTATGACCTTCCTGCCGGTAGTAGATCCGTTATTTCTAGGGATCTCAATCAGAGCATCAATGAATATTTGCATGATCCTGCCTTGCCAATATTCATAATTGACCGCAAAGAACGTTATCCCAAAGATACTGGACTAGAGCGAGTGATGTACGGCCTGTCTAACAGACTTATAGACCAGAAAGACAAGTATGTGGACAGACAGTTTTCGCTCGAAATAACCGGAAATCGAGATGTCGGTAAAATCAGAGCAACAGTAACAGTTTTTAAGGTAAAAAGTGATGAAAAATCCGTTAAAGAATTCAAGGACACAATTCAGAATGAGTTCTTCAAGAACAATATGAGCGTTGCCTTCAGCCTAAACGGTCAGGTGCATGGAGCCTATTCTTCTGAATTTATTACCCGCGCCTTAAAATACAAACTACTAAAAGATTATCTCCTGATCCACGTCGACTGCACAAACATGACTTTAAATTATCGTAACAACCTATTCATGGCATCCCGCGACCGGTTAAAAAATGGCAAGGAAGCTGATTTGATTAGAAAACTTCTTGCTGATAATCTTCGCAAGAGCGAGCTCAACGAAATATATAAGCAGAGGAAAGATTCTTTCTCAGCTGACACGAGCGAAACCAATGAATTGCTCAAGAAGTTCTCCAAAGAGATTCCTTTAAATCCAGAAATGCTTAAACTTCTAAAGCAGACTTTCAAACTCGAAGACATAGGAAAGAAAAAGAACGAAACAGAGAAAGATAAAAACAAGCCTGAGCGCAAACTTAAATCCAAGGAGCCTTTTATATCTAAAAGATACCCATCAATCTTTCAGATCCAGGGGAAACCGGATAAGGAAGGAAAAATTATCAAAGGCATTCCTCTTGGTGGTGATAGAACTATTCGGTTCAGTACTGATGTTGAAAACGAGTATTTCGACAGGATAAAGGACCAGGGTGAAATGAAAATGTATGTCCTACGGCATGGCTCTAATATTACTCGTGGAGGAAATGCACCCGGCAACCCAAGAGAAATTGACGAATTCTTTCAAGTGGTGAAATCAAGTCCTCAGGAAGGGACAATCCGGGTCAATTTGCAGCCGAAAGATAATTTAAAGGTCGGCGACGAATTAGAAATCAGGGCTGATTTAATTTCCGTTGTGCAGCCTGAAGGCGTGATAGAATCAGTCTTTTATGTAAAGATCGAAGACATGAAGGAAAAAGAGCCTAAACCGGAAGAACCCGAAGTGCCTCAAATTGGCTTGCCGCAAATGGTCCTGGTTTACAAAGATGGACGAGAAGGGGTCAAGACATGGAGTGATTTTGACGCGTCTGGTACCCCGTTTGATGACACAGAAATTATGGCAACCGACAACAATGATAAAGATGAACTCGAAACAATATTTATCAACATGGATAGCTCCCTCCTTCGCAACTACAAATCAAAGCTAGACGGGGACGAAGCTCTGCAGGTCGCTGATAATAAGTACATTTCACAGGTCTACTTCCATACATTATTCCTGTACTCAATACTTAAACAGAAGAAACTTCGTTTCTCACTTGATGAACCCCAGGGTGAAAAATCACTGGAAGTTGACGAAGTTTTGCGCGATCTATTTAAATCTAGCTACTGCGAGTTCTTGCTTAGATTTGGTGGAACAGAGGAGATAATTGCAGCACTTGATTAATTTTCTTAACCACATCTCGAGGAGCTCTGAGCAATAGCCCTTGGATGTAGGGGATTTTATTACCCATCGTCACGAAGATCCCAAACGGACCACTCCACTCGGCCTGATGCGTTATGCAAAAGAGTTCCACGACGCGGCGCTTGCGGCTGACGACATCCTTGGCATGAAGGAAGGTTACGAGATTATTGCTCCTATCCCTGTCCTCTATCTCATTGGCCACTCTATGGAGCTCTCGCTCAAGGCATTTCTCCTCCATAAGAGCGTGTCACTACGTCAGCTCCGAACTCACTTTAAGCACGATATAGGCAGGTGCTTTAACAAAGCCAAAGAACTTGGATTGCTTGGTTCGGTGGAGTTTGATAGTCACGAGTTAGAAGCATTCTCCGTGTTGAACGAGCTCTATTCTACAAAACAGCTGGAGTATATAGTCACTGGAGCTAAAACGTTCCCGATATTCGGGCACATACAGAGCATGAGCCAGAAGCTCATCGATTCAGTTGGCACAACAGTTGGACACAAGCGATAAGAATTGGAAATAGCTGCGGCGGGACGCTCTTGCTTAGGTTAGTGAACAGCAAATCGATGTTTCTTCCGGAAACGAATATTCTGGTCGAGATCTTTCAGGTGTTAGTTATCAGTCATTGCTGAGCTGAACGCTATGGGGCCGCAATTGTCTTGGAACCCTTTTCTCGCTTTACCGACCCGCTTGTTCGGTAATAGCGTCTGTCCTATCACTACGCCTTTCTCGCCCAATCAACCGTCACTTGCACGGCTGTGTCTGCATCCGTAGGAAGGAGGTTGAACCGCTCCATAAAGGGCGATCATCGACAATAAACAGTTAGTCCCATTGTGCACAGCGAAATCTGTCAGATAGAAATTGATTCGCAAGTCAGGGAGCGATATAAGAGGTGGCCGGGTTTGTTTGGACAGCCTGAAGCAATTCTTAAGTGGTAAGCTGCTCTGCCTCATGCCGCTACCTGTATCTGCGGTAGTGTAGTCCAGTAAACCTCATCCGGGGTCCTGTCGTCAAG
>JAJYAS010000872.1 GCA_021779415.1 Bacillota bacterium | reverse complement strand
ACAATTTTCCCATTAAGAAAAAAGATAAGGTATACAGGATTCATGTGATAAAGGTATTGCAAGTAGGTTCATTTCCGTGCTAGAATACCAAACATAAGGTGTGCACAGCCGAAGACCCCTGGTTTGAAGAGAATGTGAAAGCAAAGCAATGGCGCTTTGAGTTATTCTAAGGAGTAACTCAAAGCGCCATTTATTTTGGTGAGGAGGAATTACTATGAATACGGGAGATACAGCGTTTATTTTGATCTCGACAGCACTTGTTTTTCTTATGACACCCGGTTTGGCACTCTTTTACGGTGGTATGGTACGTAAAAAGAACGTCCTGAGTACCCTCATGCATAGTTGGATTGTCATCGGCATCATCTCTCTGCAGTGGATTTTGGTGGGATATACTTTGGCCTTTGGGCCGGACTATCACGGCATTATTGGAAGTTTAAACTGGTTGGGTTTGAATGGAGTTGGGGTGGATCCCAATGCGGATTACGCAGCGACCATTCCAGCAATTGTTTTTATGGCGTTTCAAATGATGTTTGCAGTCATTACTCCCGCCTTAATAAGTGGTTCTATCGCAGAACGGATGCGTTTTTCAGCGTTCGTCGTATTCGTTCTTTTGTGGGCAACCTTTGTTTACGATCCGTTGGCCCATTGGGTCTGGGGTGTTGGCGGTTTCTTAAGGACCCTAGGCGCTTTGGATTTTGCAGGTGGAAATGTAGTGCATATTAGTTCGGGATACTCTGCCTTGGTAGCCGCCATATTACTTGGAAAACGCAAAGGATTGGGCAAAGAATCAATGGCACCACACCACATCCCAATGACTGTTTTAGGAGCTGGACTTCTTTGGTTTGGGTGGTTTGGATTTAATGCAGGAAGTGCTCTGGGGGCGAATGGTTTAGCGGGTATGGCCTTTGTAAACACAAATACAGCCGCGGCCACTGCGGCTATTGCTTGGGCAGTCGTAGAACGTCTCCACAGAGGAAAGACCACTGTATTGGGTGCAGCTAGTGGGGCGGTTGCAGGGTTAGTAGCCATAACTCCGGGCGCAGGGTTTGTAACTCCGCTCTCCTCCATAGTTATTGGTTTGATCGGTAGCACGATTTGTTATTTCGCGATCAGTTTGATGAAGGCTAAGTTTGGATACGATGATGCCTTGGACGCCTTTGGCTGTCATGGGATTGGCGGAACTTGGGGAGCTTTGGCAACGGGGATATTTGCCACCAAAACCATTAATTCTGCAGGCGCTGATGGCCTCTTCTATGGAAATGCTTCACTTTTGGGGATACAGGCAGAGAGTGTCTTGATTACGGTGGTCTTTACCGTGTTAGCGACATTCATAATATTAAAAGCCATAGGCCTTGTGATGGAACTGCGAGTCAGTGACGAACAAGAATCAACAGGCTTGGATCTCTCCTTGCACGGAGAAACGGCTTATTCAGAATTCATCTAAGAGATCAAGTGGAGCATGCATGCAAGTCAGGGGCGGCTCTCAAAATTTGCATTCGGTGAAAATGCAACTCGAGAACTGTCCCCGAACTTGCACAAACTTGCAAAATTGTATTTGGGAGGGGTTTAATATGAAGAAAATCGAGGCAATCATACGTCCTGGAAAACTGGACAGTGTGAAAGATGCTTTGGGCACTCATGGAGTTAACGGTTTGACCGTGACCCAGGTGATCGGTTGTGGTAAACAAAAGGGGCATACTCAAGTTTATCGCGGTGTGGAGTATACCGTACACCTTATTCCTAAGGTAAAGATTGAAATCGTCGTGATGGACAAATATGTGGAAGAAATCATTCAAGTCATTACCAAAGAAGCAAGAACTGGAGAAATTGGGGACGGGAAAATCTTTGTATCCGCTATAGAAAATGCCTATACAATAAGAACAGGCGCTACTGGAGAACAAGCATTATAGAACAGGTACAAGTTGGGGTCGGTTCGAAAGTATTGAGCATAAATCAGCAAAGAAACCAAAGGCCGTTATCCCTAAACTGGGATGATGGTCTTTCTTATTCTATATTTGTCATATTGGTAAAATATGGCACAAAATGATTGCCGTGTGCGTATTCTGTATTAGACCTGGTAAGATCAGGCTGAAGGGGGGATTCAAAATGGCATTTGGAGCCGGCGGAGCTAATTGTGGTGGCGGTGTTGGAGCTGGTATTGCAGTCGTAGTTGTAATAATTTTGCTTCTTATTGCAATGGGAATAGTATTCTAAATAATTAAAAGAAGGAGGTATGGCTATGTACGGATATGGCGGTGCATGTTGTCCTGTTGTTGCTCCTGTTGCTCCTGTTGGTAGAGGAATAGGCGTAGGAATTATCGCGATCGCGATTTTAATCTTGATTGCTTTGGGCGTTATCTTTTAAGAATCGAAGTTGGAAGAAAAGTAAGGGCTCGTTCAGGGCCCTTACTTTTCTATCTTCGCATCAGTGGCGTAACGATAGAATACTGAATTTGCCAAGAGTATAGCGAAACCTGTTGGAATGAAGTGGACGTGAGGGGGATGCATGGTATATGCCATTAAGAGGATTTAACATCTTAAACAACCAAAATACGCAGCAATTCATGGGACAAAATCCATTTCCCATGCGAGGGCTGGAACGCTTTATGCAGA
>JAJYAS010000871.1 GCA_021779415.1 Bacillota bacterium | reverse complement strand
AACTTGGCTTTGCTGTCATCATGGCAGCAAAAGCGGCAAAAGCAGGTAAGACATTGGAACAGGTTAAAGAAGCTGCGTTAGAAAACATAAAAAGAAGTCGGTTTTTATTTATCCCTGAAAATCTTGAATACTTAAAGAAGGGCGGAAGAATAGGCGGAGCAAGTGCTTTAATAGGAAATCTATTTAAAATAATCCCAATATTGACGGTAGAAAACGGGAATACCTCAATTATGACAAAGGTTCGAACGAAGAAAAATGCTGTTATGGCTATGATGGATAAAATGCTACAGGATATCAGCAAGTTTGGTTTAGGTGAGATTGTAGTTCTTCATATTAATTGTCTGGACGAAGCAAAAGAGTTAGCAAAAGAGATCATAGAAAGGCTAAAAATAAACATAGATGTTATGGATATCGGACCAGTCATTGGATTACACGTAGGTCCGGGTACAATCGGAATTGCTTATTATACGGAAAAGGTTATGAGATAGAAAAAGCGAACGCCTCTGAACTGTTGGAGACGTTCGCTTTTTTAGTTTTATAGTTCTTCGAGTAAAACTAATTCAGTTGGATGCTCGGACGGGCGTTGAGGTTATAAAGCGGACTTTAAGATTTGGAGGACATCTTGAGCGTTAATGGGTCGGAAATCTCCTAAAGGACCATGTTTTGTTGCGGCATTTGCCATGAGGTCAAGCTTTTCTTCATAAATATTTACCGACTTCAGGGTTGAAGGTAGACCTAAGGAGACGAAGAAGGCTTTGGTTTTGGCGATCGCTTTTCGGGCAACGGTGTAGGCGTCTTCGTCAGAGTTCAATCCCCAAACATTGACCCCATACTCCTTAAAGACTTCGACGGTAGTATCGTCTAGGACATAGCTCATCCAATGTGGGGTTATTATCGCAAGTCCGACGCCGTGAGTAATATCATAATAAGCACTTAGTTCGTGCTCGATGGGGTGGCAACTCCATTTTCGTTCTTTCCCGTAACTCAGAAGGCCGTTAATGGCGAGGCTGGATGCCCACATTAAGTTAGCTCGAGCTTCATAGTTTTCTGATTCTTCAATGGCGAGAGGTCCATATTTAATACAGGTTTTCAAAATTGCTTCGGCCATTCGGCTTTGCAAATAAGCACTCCGAGTGTTACTAAAATACGATTCAATGACATGGCTCATAATGTCTGCCGTACCCGCTGCGGTTTGTTTTTTGGGGACTGTATATGTGTACGTGGGATCTAGGATTGAGAACTTAGGGGCCATTGCTGGATGTCCCATTCCGATTTTTTGATTCGTTTTGGGATTGCTAATCACAGCAATAGGATCCATTTCGGAACCTGTTGCAGCGAGGGTCAATATCGTACCGATGGGTAAGGCCTTTTCAATTTGGGCTTTGCCAATCATTAGATCCCAGGGATCTGCTTCATAGTAGAATCCTGCAGCGATCAATTTAGCACAGTCAATAGTGCTTCCACCCCCGATTGCTAAGATAAAATCAACTTTATGTTTACGGCAAAGGTCAACTCCAATACGGACGGTCTCAATCCTTGGATTGGGATCCACACCAGAAAGTTCACAAAACGGAAGGCAGTTTTGGGTTAGAAGCACTACAACTTTTTCATATAAGCCAATTTTCTTAATGCTTCCCCCACCGTAAACAAGGAGCACTTGGGAGCCATATTGGCTTATTTGGTCTGCTAATTTCTGGATTTGGTCTTGTCCGAAGAAGATTTTAGTCGGAATTGAGTAGTCAAAGTTCAGCACAATATTTCCCCCTTTTTGTTACATTATTATTATTTTATTGAATTAAGTTATCCTTTGCAAGTTGAGGCATGTTGGAGTTCTTTCTTCTAGAATAGTAACCGTGCTTTCTTCAAATAATAGCCTTATGTGTTTACAAAATTGAGGCTTTTGGAGGGTGTATTCGTGAAAATTTATCGAATCAACATGTCAAATCTTTCGTTTGTCGCGGAAGAAGTACCAGAAGAATGGAAACTACTTGGTGGTCGGGGTCTAACTTCGGTTATTGTGGCCAAAGAAGTTGACCCAACCTGTCACCCATTAGGCAATAAAAACAAATTAGTGTTTGCGCCGGGTTTGCTGGCAGGCACAATGGCCGCTAACTCTGGACGCTTATCGGTTGGGGCTAAAAGTCCATTAACCGGTGGCATCAAAGAGAGCAATTCTGGAGGGACGGCGGCCCAACGAATGGCGAAGCTAGGGGTAAAAGCCCTAATCATTGAAGACATTCCCCAAGGAGGCCAATGGTACTCCCTCCATGTTCATAAGGACGGCGTAAAAATCAAAGAAGAGAACGAACTTCTTGGAAAGGGTAATTATGAAGTGATCCATACTTTAACGTCTAGATATGGAGAAAATACGGGAGTCATCACCATTGGGCAAGCTGGAGAATATAGAATGTCCGCCTCAAATATTTCTGTCAAAGACCCAAAAGGACATATTCGTAGCTTAGGACGAGGTGGACTTGGCGCGGTGATGAGCTCTAAAAGAATAAAGTATATAACATTGGACGATAACGATGGGGATGGAATCAAGATCCTCGACAAGGAAACGTTCAAAACTGCAGCCCAGATTTTCAATAAGGGGTTACTTAGTCACCCAGTAAGC
>JAJYAS010000870.1 GCA_021779415.1 Bacillota bacterium | reverse complement strand
GTGAAAGTGGGAGGTACAGGTCTGATTACTGTGGATTCTTACCCTGGAAAAACATTTAAAGGACAAATTTTATACGTCAATAACCAGGCGGAATTCACTCCCAAGAACGTGCAGACGAAAGAAGAAAGAACTACGACTGTTTATGCTGTCAAACTTAGTATTACCGAAGGTAAAGATCAGTTGAAAGCGGGTATGCCTGCGGATGTGACCCTGCAATAGAGGAGTGAAAGAAAATGAATTTGGCCATTGATTGCCAGGGTTTGATAAAACGGTTTGGCTCCTATACTGCTGTTCAAGGGGTAACCTTTCAACTCCCACCTGGGGCAATTATGGGATTTGTGGGACCGAATGGCGCTGGAAAAACGACGATCATTCGCATGTTATGCGGAGTTTTAATACCCACGGAAGGGCAGGCCACTGTGCTAGGCTACGATGTTAAAACTCAACCGGAGGAAATCAAACAGCGTATCGGTTATATGTCTCAAAAGTTTAGCCTTTACGACGACCTTACGGTTAACGAAAATCTTGATTTTTATGCCGGGGTATACAGCTTGAAGGGAAAAGAAGCTCGTGCCCAAAAAGAACGGGTGATTGAACGAATTGGATTAAAGGAGAGAACCCCCCAGAGAGTCGCTTCTCTTTCAGGTGGTTGGAAGCAAAGAGTGGCCTTAGCTTGTGCTTTGCTACATAATCCACAATTGCTCATCCTGGATGAGCCTACCGCTGGGGTGGATCCTGTTTCTCGAAGGGTTTTCTGGGACTTAATTCATCAACTGGCCAAAGAAGGGATGACGGTTCTAGTTAGCACACACTACATGGATGAGGCAGCTTCTTGTGATTACTTGGGTTTTGTCTTTTATGGGCGATTAATTGCTCTTGGTACACCGGAGGAAATGAAAAAAAGAGAAGATAAGGATAATTTGGATGATCTCTTCGTCTATTATGTTGAGCATGAAGCCTCCGATGATCCGCGCAATCTTTTGCGTCAAAAAGAAGGGACAGGCTAATGCCACGATTTTCTTGGGTGCGTTTTATTGCGGTCTTGAAAAAGGAATTCATCCATATCCGTCGAGACCGTGCTAGTTTAGTCATGGCGATTGCCATGCCTATTGGGATGCTGCTCTTATTTGGTTATGCGGTAAACACAGATGTGGAGCATCTTTCAACGGTCGTTTGGGACCAATCTCAAACAGGCGACAGCAGGGATTTTATTACTTCGATTCGAAACACCCAATACTTGGATCCAGACAACTTTGTCCAAGGCTATACGCAGATTGAAGGCTATTTGGATAGTGGAAAAGCACGGGCTGCAGTCGTTATCCCTCCTGATTTTGGTAAACGATTGCAGGGGCAAGAACAAGCAACAGTACAGGTTTTGGTTGACGGCTCCGACCCCACCGTAGCCCGCGCGGTTATGTCCGCAGTGCAAATGCTTGGCCTCAATATATCACTCCAGCTTCAGAGTGAACGTCTTGTCGCCAAGGGTGTTGCGCTTGCGACGAGCACGCCCCTTGATATCGAGACAAGGGTTTGGTACAACCCAGATATGAAATCAAAGGACTTTAATATTCCAGCCTTGATCGGTCTGATCCTGCAAAACGTGATTGCTATGTTGACTTCGTTTTCGATCGTGCGCGAGAAGGAACGTGGCACCATGGAGCAATTAGTCGTGACGCCTATACGATCACTAGAGTTGCTTTTGGGTAAACTCCTTCCCTTTGTGTTTATCGGATTTGTTTCTCTGTCCTTGATTCTGGCTACAGGAATTTTCTGGTTTGGAGTAGTGCCACTAGGAAGTCTGCCACTTCTAGTCTTATTGTCCACCATTTTCCTTGTGACTATTCTAGCGATTGGTCTCCTGATCTCAAGCGTCGCTAAGACTCAGCTACAGGCGATGCAAATGACGTTCATCTTGATCTTGCCCTCGATTCTTTTATCTGGTTTTATTTTCCCCCGGGAAACTATGCCCAAGTTGTTGCAAATCATGGGTGGGTTATTACCTTTAACATACTTTTTGGAGATTGTGAGGGGAATCTTCCTAAAAGGGGTGGGAGTCAAATACCTCTGGCAGGACACTGTAACGTTATGTGCTTTTGCCATTATTTTATTGGCGATTGCAGCTAAGACGTTCAAGAAGAATTTGGATTAAAAAGAACAATCAAGGTCGATAAAGGGTTATGAAATATTAGAGGCTGAAGAAATAGGGCTAAACTTTCTTTAAAGAAGGTCTTAGCCCTTTTCGTTATACAATCAGAAAGTATAAACTTGCGTTATATACTTTCCAAGCATAAGTGCAACTAAGGCGACCGTCTTCGCTAAGGCTCGGCGCTAGCCAAGTTTTCTTTATAACACATAAAACTAAAAACTAGGAAGGTCGTATTGGAGGCTGAGGGGAGATATTGTGGTTAATACAATTTAAGAAGGAATAAAGCGGTTGTGCGTCGAATCACAATTAAAAATGAAGTAATGACTAAAAGTTGTCAGATGCTCTTTTGATTCTGAATGGATAAGGGGGCTTCCAGTGAACGTAGATGTTTTACTAACGAATAAAGAACTTTGCGTTGGTTGTAATAAGTGTATTGCTAAATGTTTTGTCAAAGCCAACGTAGCTTTTCAAT
>JAJYAS010000869.1 GCA_021779415.1 Bacillota bacterium | reverse complement strand
TGATAAGGCCTTAGAACTAAGTGTTAGACACGTAACTATCGATAAACGTTTGAGGAAGTTTCTTAACTAACAGCACTGGTATAACAGACTTGTTAAGCAAATTATGCGCTAAACTCCCAAAAATCAACCCTTTTAAACTAGATAATCCCCGCGTACCTATTACTATTAATTCGAATGAATTTTTTGTTGCATAATCAAGAATTACATCTACCGTGTTGGATAATTCGGAAAGGCTGGTATTAGAGTATAATTCTTGATGATTGACTTTGAGTGCATTATTTGAAAATATTTCGTTGGTTTTAGCAAGTATTTCTTGATACTCACGTTTGGTTTCATTATCAGATTCACCGAGCACATGTTTCATCCATTCCGAGGTAGGGCTAACTGGCCAAGTATCAATCCAACTATATTCTGTCCCCTTAGAAACTTCATCACGTTCGTGTACCTGTACGATGGTTAAATGCATATTAGGCATATTCTTCAATAGAGTGGCAGTGTAAACGGCAGCAGAAAAAGCTTGATGTGATCCATCGGCATAGAGAAGTACTCTAAACTTATAATCAGTCATGTCAATACCTCCTTCAACGATGATATTAACGTGATTATAACATAAATTCAGACCCTACTAAAGCTAAGAAGTGATCACTCGGTAATTTTAGGCAAGTAACAATGCCCTTCAGCATCAACGTGTGAGCAGTAACGATCGATAAACTCTTGAGGAAGTTTCTTAATTAATAGCACTGGTATAGTAGATTTGCTAAGTACACCATGCGCTAAGCTGCCGTGAATCAAACCATTTAAACTAGTTAGCCCCCGCGTACCCATAATGATTAACCCAAATGCATTTTTTGATGCATAACTAAGAATTGCTTTAACGGTATCGGGAATACTTGAATTGGAATATATTATTTGCTGATCGACTTTGTGTCCTCTCTCTGAGAATATTTCGTTAGTTTTAACAATTATCTCAGAATACTGCCTTATTTTGTCCGAATCAGCTTCACCCATCAAGTGTTTCACCCAGTCCGAATTAGGGTTAGGCAACCGGGGTTCCATCAGATTTTCATTTTCCTCCCTAACACCATTAACACCTTCTTGAACATGTAAAACAGTTAAATGCATATTGGGTATACTATAAAATAGGTTAGCTGCATAAACGGCCGCAGAAAAGGAATGCTGTGTACCATCAGAGTAAAGAAGCACCTTTAACTTGTCGTAATCAGTCATGTCAAACACCTAGCTTTCACTAATTTGATTCCATTATACCATGATTGTTATGGCAAAAAACAAAGTAAATTGGTATAAATTGGTCTTTATGCGATATCCAATATATCCCATACTGTTGATCAAAAGCACGAAGGGCAAGCTCCAAGCTTGCCTTTCAATGAGTAATCGTTTATTCAATCCATATATTAAGACTATCCTTGTTTTCAATAATCTTTTCAGCCATCTTTGTTCCTACATAGTGAAAGTAATGTTCGCTGAAATAATTATGATCTTCCATGAGCTTTCCACTTACAATCACTCGGCGAAGTAACGGAATTATATTTGTTTTGTTGACATTAAAATTATCTATTGCTCTGCCAAATTCCTCTCCTAAGTTAGAACTACTCCAATACTTCGGCCCCTTTTCGGGTTTGATCTCGTATACACGCCTCATAAATTCAAATGGAAATGCACCAAAAGTAATAAGCATCTTTGGTTTATGTTCAAGAACAATTTCCCTAAACAATTCTATTTCTTTAGCTACTTCTGGTCCCCACCAATTTAATGTGTTAGGAACGATTCCACTATCGCTAACAGCATTTCTTATATAACAATTAGAAGTATCTATTCTTGTGTGTATTTCCCGAAACACTTTGTCCTGTATCTCGGCTAATACATGTTTCCAAATGTTATGGCGAACACCAGGATGTTTTGGATTAATTAATAACCAAATTGGATAAGTTCTTTCTCCCGACTCCCTCATTTTCTCAACTAAAGGCGTATATTGATTAAGTGTTAAGATTGACACACGAATCACACCTTTCAGTATTTATAATTACCGAACACTGGGACAAAGGATGAATTTCTAGATCGAACCAGTGTTCTTGCACATGACATTGGCGCCCCCATTAAAATTTGCCACCGACTCAAGTAGATTACACGCCATTGATTTCTTTTTGTTATCTATTTCACAATTTAGAACGGTCTTAGCTCTCTCTAAAGCATTAGAGGAAGAGGCAAAAATTTCATTCTCCGACATAAAAATGTTTTCAACTTCGATATCAGAAACAAGATTTGACTTCTTAAGCATTGAGTTAAGATCCGACTTTACACCACTGATGATCAGAATTCCGCCGGCTTCTCTTACACTCCTAATGAAAATTTTCAAAGCATTGAGTGCGGTTAAATCAATAGTCGAGACATACTTCATTCTTAAGATGAAGACTTTAGATTTTTCTACCAAGCTATCGAGTCTTTCTTCAAGGTCATATGCCGAGCCAAAGTAAAGGCTTCCTTCCAATTGGATAATTAATATGTCCACTTTTCCCTTGACGATTTCAACTTCCGTTTCAATAATTTGGGACTCTTCTCCCTGTGATGGGATAAGAATTTTAACAGGTGCTTTGTTTGTA
>JAJYAS010000868.1 GCA_021779415.1 Bacillota bacterium | reverse complement strand
TTTGAGGGTCGAATTCCAGATGAATTCCATTTTTGGATTTTGGAATGCTCTCTCTGCACTCACTTTATTGCAGTCAAGAATTCCTTCGTTATGGAGCACAATCACAGTAACTTTACGAGCGAATTTAGTGATGTACATGCCTTCTTCAATGGCCTGATCCCCGCTGCCGACAACAACGACATCTTCACCTTCAAAGAACTCGGCATCACAAGTAGCACAGTAAGCAACCCCGCTGCCTTGGAGCCGCTTTTCACCGGGAATATTCAGCAGTCTTGGTTCACTGCCGCAGGCAATAATAACTGCTTTAGCCGAATAGATTTTGCCCTTTTTCGTAGTGATTACTTTATCTTCCTGTGAGAAATCCGTTCTAATAACTTCATCACGTAAGAATTCTGTCCCAAAGGATTCAGCGTGCTTTTTAAAGTCCTTCATGAGATCTTCCCCGCTGATTTGTCCATATCCGGGATAGTTAACAATTTCCCGCGTTGTATTGACCAACCCGCCAACGGTGCCTTTATTGATGACCAAGGTTTTTAACTTGGCTCTTCCGCCATAAATAGCGGCCGTAAGTCCTGCCGGGCCACCGCCCACAATGATTAAATCATAGGTACTTGTTATGTCTCCCATACTCCTCTACGACTTCCTTTCTTTAAATTGCTTAGGTTTTACCCTTCAAGGACCTCCGCAATCTTATCCTCGACTTTTTCTTCGTCAACGGCTCCTGCTAGCTTTCCTTGATATTCACCTTCATTAAAGAATAGGATTTGAGGAACACCTTTAAGGGAAAAGCTTTGAAATAATGCTTTGTCATCCTCGACGTCAACATAATAGAACCCGAATTTCCCCTCATAGTTTGGCTTTAGATCTTCTAAAACAGGGATAACTCCTTGACAGACATGACAGCTTTTTCTGGAGAAAATCACTAAAGAAGGTTCACCATTATTATAAATAATCTTTTCAAATTGATCGGCATTTAACTTTTCCAACGACATTTTCTTCACTCCTTAGAAGTTTTTCAAAAGTGGAAAGGATCCCGCGGAAGAATGGACTATACCTCCACCGAAGCAGGGTGTGTTCACTCAAACAGGATTAAAATTTCGTGAAACTATCCTCGTCATCATCATCGTCATCCTTCAGGGACAAATCCTGATCGGCTGCGGCAACACAGGCTTGTTGGATGGCAGGATAGCCAGTAGTTCCTTCAACACCCACCACATTTTGAACTTCGCAATCCGCCGCGCCCGGTACACGGAATTTACGAATATCGAGCATTTGTACCGGGGTTTCCTTGGGTTCAGGAAGTTGAGGAATATAACTATAAGGGTAACGATAAGCACGATAGTAGATGGTTGATGGATTTTCTGTAAATGGAGAAATGAATTCCCAGACAACTTCTTTCATGCGAGTTACTTCAAAGAACCGTCCGCCCACCCCTTCGGTTATCAATGTATTGCCGTTTGGCAGACGCTGAGCTGCACTGGTTAAAGGGCTATAGAAACGATAGTCGGAAATTCCGGGCTGACCATATCCCATAAGCTCGCTTCCGAGGATCTGCCAGACTACTTTCATGGTAACAGGATTGAGTTCGAGGACACGGGACCGGTCAGAAATATTGACTTTTGTACCATCTTTGGAAATATTGCTTGGGCTGCCATAGCCAGACCAACCGCCATTATCAAAAATAAGAATATTTCCTGCTCCCGGAAGACCTTGGGGAATCATATGCACATGGTGTTGGCCAATGATCTGCCCGATCTTTGCAAGCTTCTTATCGGCCGAATAATCAGGGCCCATTTTCCAGACGATTTTCCCGGTTTCCTTGGAGATAATAGCAATAATGTTCGCTTCACGAGAATCCCAAATGATATTATCCGGATGGAAGCGCTCATCTCCTTTAGCGTACCATTTATTGGGTCCGAGGACGCTCATGGAGTTGATGTGCATCCAGTCACCCATTCCACCGCCGGATTCATGCATGTTCGGATTTTTATAGAGTGCAAGCTTAGCTGCTTCACTAAAACCGAACTCTTTAAAATGATCACTGGCATGCCATTCCCAGACGATATTGCCTTCCCAGTCAACTTCAATAAAGACATCATCTAACAGGTTTTCGTCGGAGATCTTTTTATTAAAACAATTCTCATGAACAAGGATCAATGTATTCCCTTTATTGGTTTGACATTCCATACCCGGAACATAGTATCCAACCGGATTCCCTTCCCGTTGATAATCATGGTGCTGACGCGCCATCCATTGAGGTTCATGACCTTCATCTGCGATCAATTCTTTTCTGTCAAATTTCCAAACCACTTTACCTTCCCAGTCCACTTGAACGAGGTCAATTTGGTCTTGATAACCGAATTTGGGGTCTCTTACACCGCGGCTTCCCAAAACATAGCCACCAGGAAGCAGCTTATTGGGAAACCCATGTAAATCCTGCCAAACCCGGACAACATTGCCATTCATATCAATAAGAACGCAGCCAAGCTTTTTTACAGCCATGATAGTATAACCATTAAAACACTTTTCCGGATTATATATAGTAACTCCTGTAGGATGAACAAATGGTTGACCCATAGAACAACGCTCCTCTTTATTAATTTTTTTTGTTGGTGTTGTT
>JAJYAS010000051.1:2227-11130 GCA_021779415.1 Bacillota bacterium | reverse complement strand
GGTTGAGAACACGATTTTCTCACTGATGTTAAAGTAGCCGAAGACTTGTTTTTGGATCGTTTCCATCTGCGCTGCATCGAGCAGGATGGCTTTACTTTCGAAGGGCTTAAATTCTCCCGTTTGGGAATCCGTAAAGATGATCCCCGAGTTATTCTGGAGGTCGAAAAACTTCCCCATAATTTCATCCCGTTTAGCGATTAAGTCAGACGTTTTTAAAGTGCCTTGGAAGTGCAGGCTCCCTCGCAGATTGGCGGGTCCATTGGCAACCGCATTGATGATCCCGTTGGTGACTGTATTGGTTAATTGGAGAAGTGGATACAGGGCGTTGTCGTTATAGCTTCCCATCAGATCGCTTTCGAAGTAGTCTCGCTTGAGGTGAATGATCTGCTCAAACGGAGCAATGATCTCCTGTCCGCCTCGGAAGTTAAACTTGACGAACAGAGTCCCGGTATCGTCCATTCCCCGTTCACTGGATTCCATGTACGTTACAAAGCTAGAATTGAGGGGATAGAATCCTTGGATAGTTCCTTTTTCATCCTGCTTGATATATACAAACGCGTTATTGTGGATGAGCAGATTCGTCGTTAACTTAAAAATGAACTCCGTCGAGTTCATGAAAGGGTTGGGTTGGCCACTTAATAGATGGGCAATATCGCTGTCTTGAGGTATGGTGTCACCACCCACATAACGAATGTGTTTGATGTCGGCTTTCGCCACATGGGTTGCGATGGCCCTGAGGCAAGCCCGCATGAGAAAATTGTAATAAACCTCCGTGTTGGTGGTATTACTAACGGTGGGTAGATATCCATTCAGTAGTTTGAAGAGTTGTAGGTTCTGCGGCAGTGTCTTTACTTTGCCGAAGAGTCCCGAAAACATGGACCGGAAACTGGCCAAGCCCCACCTCCTCCTTCCTAAATCAGGCTGTCCATCAGTTCTTTATTTCTCTCATAGCACGTGTAAGCATCAAGGAGTGACATCGCGCCGTCGATAAATCCTCTGGAGATCGTTTTGACTGGCGTAATGTTATTGTTACGATCGTAGATAACACCGAGATTGCAGAGACAGTATTCCAAGAGCGGATTCTTGTTGTAGTTAATTTTCTTAGCGGCTAAGTCAGCGCCTAAATGTTTGAGCGGGTTACTCAACGTTTTGGCTCCCTGAATTACGATCTCCATCAGCCCGTTGAACCCGTTTTGCTCCATGTCTTTGACCCAATACCCACTGTTCCAACTGTCGTATCCAATGCTTTGAAAATACAATTTGTAGTCTGTTTTCATCCTGCCAAACCACTGTGTGATATAGCCATAGTCGATTCGATTCCCCGGTGTCAGTTCCAGTAGCCCTCGCTCAATCCAGACTTGGTACACTACTTTCTTAGAGTGTTCTGCGTCATCAAAGGTCACTTGGGGCATCCAATACCTTTGATAGCAGAGGAACTTGCCACCTGGTTTGGGCACCAGAATCGTCGCCGAGGTTAAGTCCGTCGTGCTCGACAGGTCCACTCCGCCCACGCAGTAGGAATCGGTAATATCTGCTAGGGTGAAGGTTTCTTCGTTTCGGATCGTGCTGTATTCCAAGAAGGCCGTGGAGGCAGTGCCGATGATATTAAAGTCCTTGGTTAAAACGGTTGCTTTAAAGGCCGGGTCTGCGATGGATTTATTGATATTGTCTCGTAAGAATTCAACATCTTTAATCGTTCCAAGTCCGGGATTCGCTTTCACCCAGACCTCTGGGTTCTTGTAATCGTCGCCTTTATCCAGTTCATAGAGGAAGGCGATAAAGCGTTCATCTTGAATTGTGCCGTTGATGGCATCGACCGCGTAGTTATACTGAGCGTCGAAGATGTTTTCTCGAACAAAGCCTGCCGTGGTAATGCACCAAAGGAGGGGTTGCTTTCGGGCAGCCATACTTTGCTTCATGACGTCGTAGAGGTTCCGATCTTTACTGGCATGGATTTCATCCATAATGCAAAAATGCGTGTTCAACCCGTCGAGGCCATTGCTGTCACTCGCTAGGGGTTCGAACTTGCTGAAGTTGACGGGAAAATAGATGTCGGTGCGGCGCTTCCCCAAGTGGCGACTGAGGAGCGCGGATTGTCTTACGATGTTCAGTGCTTCGGTGAAGATGATTTTCGCCTGGTCGCGCTTATTGGCGACCGGATACACTTCGCTCCCGCCTTCTCCATCGGCGATCAACATATACAGGCCGATAGCCGCGAGCAAACTGGATTTTCCGTTCTTACGTCCGATGAGGGTAAAGGCTTCTTTGTACTTTCGGTTTCCTTCCTTGTCCACAAAACCGAAGATGGTTTGAATCATGGCCTTCTGCCAGAGGTCTAGCACAAACCGTTTACCGATCCAGCGGCCTTTGCTCTGCTTGCAGAAACGTTCCACAAAGTCAATGGGCTTCGTGGCTTTGTCCTCGTCAAACGTGTAGGCACTAGGGTAATCTAAATCCTTGACGATTTTCTCGTAGAGTTTTTTAATATGAGTGTTAACGACGATTTCGCCGCTTTGGATTCCGTCATGATACTCTCGGATATAGTTCATGGCTTATTTCCTTAAGAAAGCTAATAACTCATCTTCAACTTCATCCGCTTTCTGCGAAGGCAATCGGTCCAGCAATTGCTTGATCGTACCGTTATAATTTTTGATCATGGCATTGTACGTTTTCACGACGGGCCTCTCGCGAAGTTTGCGGGGTCTTGTTTTGCTCAATTCGAACGTGCCGTTTGCCTTGATGTCCTCTTCCAGGTCCTCAAGGGTGATCTGCATAAAGGCGACCCGTGGAATAAGCCGATGGGCCAGTTGCATCTGTTCCTGAGGTACGCCTTTCAACAGTTCCGCTAACTCGGCTTGAATCTGGTTGTACCTTGATTCGTTATCCATTTTGTTCCTCCCAAACTAAAAACACGCCTGTTAAAGCGTGTTGAAAATGTATAATACTGATGTTGTTAACAAACCATAGTTCGAAGCCACAAGATTTTCGTCAAATCATGTACAAGCCACCTATTAAAAATCTGGAGGTTAAATCTTATGAATGAGAGCTCTAGCACTATTGAAAATGAATCCAATTACCCACGGAAATCGTCGGAGCCTTTGGAAGGTACCGTTACATTAAGCGATCTATTTACAACTGAATTTATGCGACTGTACACACAGTTTGAATCCATCGAAGAACTACTTTCATTTGGTGGATTTGAAATTAATTCAGAAGAAGATTACGATGCTATTCCAGATGAAGAAATTGACGCTCATATTGTAAATACCACCAATTTTCGTTCGTGGAAAGAAATGCTTACGGAGGCAACAGACACCTATCTTATCGAAAAGTCAGGGCACTAATTTCCCTTAGATGGACATCCACGTTTACCCCTTTATGAAGACGATATCGCCAAAGGCATCAAATCTTAACCCGTCACTTCGTTTGCTGTGGTGCAGTTCATGGCAAACCCGGCAAACCAGTTTTAGGTTATCCCAGCCGTAGCACTTGGCGGGGTCCGTTCTTACGTCGCTGGCAGTAATGGGTTTGATATGATGGACGATCTGTCCTGGAGCCCCGCAATCTTCGCACAAGCCAAACTTGGACATAAAAAAAGCATCGCGGCATTTCGTCCAAGCGGTGCGAGAGTAGAATGTTCTTAATATGCCTGTGCTCATAAAACACTCCTCAAAACTGAGGACCCCTCAGTTTTGAGGAGTCCAATTGAAAAAGGAACCCCTTACTGAGTTCCATATGTTTATGCAGGTGTCCCGCCAACTAGGCGGTTGTCTCGTTAAGATTGTGGGGTGTGCACCCAACTTCAACGCACAATTTCAAAATGAGTAGACCCTGATTAGATAAGGGGCTAGTACACTAATAGGGTTAAGGTAACCTACTGTAGCCATGCCTTACTTTCCAAAGATAATACTTTTCAAACATAAGTTTACCAATATCGTAAAAGGGGTTTGGCAGCACTATGGAAAACCTTCGAGGCTTAAGTAAACTATCTGCTATACTCAGCATTTCTTTGTCACCGGCATCCATTATACATAGGTCCGGTATCTTACCCATCGGCTTCGCCTCTAGCTTATTTTTCCCATTTATCAATCTCACGATGTTTTCCGTTGCAGTTTTGGCCGATTCATCTGCAGCATATCCCGTCTTCGGCACACCAATCGGTACTGGAGTTCTAAATTTAATGGGAAGATCTGCTGCAATACCAACTCCGAAAATACTTGGGTATTGTTTATGTTGGTACGTATTGTTAACGGGAATAAAGGCATCTGCAGTTCCCAACTCGATAGAATCTCTGACGACCTTAGCTCCTTTAAACATTGGCATAATCATCGAAAATTTATAGGGGATGCTTTGCCCGCTTTTAAGAACTATGTTTTCGCTCGAAACCTCTTGGATTTCCGCGTTCGTGATATAGTTTATCCTGAACATGGGTAACAGTTTTTTCAGGATGAAGTTACTTCCAGTGATGCCTCCTATACCTAAGTGACCTAAGAAGGGCTCAGGAGTAATAAAGGTAATATCTACTTTCTTTCGTATACCTAGATCTCGACATCGCTTCTCAAAGTTAAACAGGAATTCGTAAGCTGGGCCAGTACATTGAGAGCCTTGCGTAGCGCCGATCACTACAGGACCCGGGGCTTTAATAAATTCTAACCAGCGTCTACGAGTTTCCAGCGCCGTTTCTGGAGTGACGATAAACGACACTTTACTGTTTAATCCTAAACCTGCTATTTGGTCAAAGATCCATTCGGGGCCGGTTGCAATGATTAAATAATCATACTCAAAGTCTTTGTCTCTGCATCGAACAATCCTATCTTTTGCTAGTATTTCAGTAATTTCTTCACAGATGAATTGAACCCTTGCTTTCGTTGCTAAGGGTTTTAAAGGTACCGTAATATCCTTGAGTTGCCTCTTCCCAAAAGGGATCCATATTAGCGAAGGAACAAACAAGAAATTTGGTGATTTAGAAAACATGATGATCTCATGTCCATGACCTAATTTTCGACTAAGTTCTAAGGCACTTGTGAGACCTGCGAAGTTACCACCTATCACGATAATCCGAGCCATAGTTTTTCCCCCTCGGTTTCAAAACCATTTAGCCTTCCATTAATTTCTGTTCATATCCAGCAACAAAATTCGTCACCCAATGTTGTATCCGATATTTTAGTATGTGAATTATGAAAAAGAAAATTCGATTCTGTTACAATTACCAACAAGATTCTTATTATGGAGGAAATGCCCAAAAGACAACCTCTCTAATCCTCAAAGTTACCAATAGCACCACCATTGATAGGATGCTGGTGATTGTCATTAACTTCAATTACCGATACCGAACTCAAATAAATTTGTATTACAAATAATAGCGTAGCATTGCAAACTACGGATGCATAAGTAGCTTTCATCATTTTTATAATTTTTCCCAAAATCTTGGACCTTTTTAACTCAAAAATTGCCGGGCGGTTTTTTGAAGGTTGGGCACACGGCAGGGGAGAATCGGGGAATTCCGAAGGATGGGGGGGGCTTATGCCCTAGATCCATCAGGTCCTTGCGCCCTGGTATTCTAAGACTGCCCCGGTCAGAACCACTGCCCCTAGAGATATCAACGACCGCCTCACAAGCCAACGTGGCGCGACACAAGTGTAATGGCAGACTCAACGTTGGACAGCAAAAAAGGAACCTCTTTCGAAGTTCCTCGTCAAATAGTTTTGCTCGTTACCTTGTAAGTGCCCTTACCTTAATCGCTATGTCGTGTGCCATCAGTTCATTGTAACAATCCACTCGCTTCTGGATAAAGAACAATTCAACCAGTGCAATAATACCCGGTATAAATGTCCAACTAAATAAAGTGTAGACGAGACCTAAACCAATCTGGCCCATATAATAACGATGCGCACCAACTCCGCCTAAAAGTAGCGTTAAGAGTAACGCGGTCGTCCTGTTCTTTCGCACTTTGTTTAACTCCGATTGAAACAACATTCGTTGCGAATCCGTCATGTCTCTTTGCAGCATGAGTTCATCCAAGTAGATTGTTTTTGCGGTCGCTTTATCTTCTGGTAGTTCCATACCCATTTCTCTTCTGAAATTCTTTTGGACCTCGTTCATTCGTTCTCACTCCCTTCGGCGGGAACCTCTGAACTGGAACCTTTGCGCTTCGCTTCTGCCGCCTGTTGGGCTTCAATCGTCCGAAAAGCTGCGCTCCCTTCCAGTTTGCTTAGGAGAATCTTACGCTCAGCTTTGTATTCCCCACCGATAAAGCCCAGTTTCAAAAGGAAGCAGCGGAATGTGTAACGGTCATTCGTTGCTTCTTTTTGCTTGGTTGAACTAAACTTCTGTAGCTTAGCTTGCTCGCTTAGTTTTTGACAAAAGGTTACGAAAGCAAGAACCTCTTCAGTATCTAAGCTGGCGTTAAAAAAGCTAAAACTCAACGTCTTATCGGCTAGATCGAACTCCCAATCGCTGTCTCCCTCAATCTCGCCAGCATCGATCGCATGGTTTACGACGGCAGCGAACTCTTCCAACGTGTCGATCGGAACAGCATTGATGGTCTTAACAAGGCTCTCCGGCAGGATCACCGTCTCTCGACCGAGTGCTTTTTGGATCAGGCTTTGCTTACCCCATATGAGGTTCACCACATTGCGCAGGGTGTTTCCGTTATGACCGTTCAGGGTGAGCGTGATTGTTCCGTTGCCCTCTGCAATGGCTCCGACTGTTTTCAGTGCGTCCAACACCGCCCTCAAAGTGTCCTTTTGTATCTCCGGTGTTGTGACCTTGCTTTCTCTGTCGATTCTCCAATCGCCTACCTGATAATTGAAGGTTGGAGCGCCTGCATAACTTACTTCTTTCCCGAGGGCCTCAGCCATCGTACTGGCGACTTGTTTCCGTTCAATCCCTGTGACCTTGAATGAATAACTGAAACTGTTGATCATCGTTGTACACTACCCTTCCTTTAGTTCCCTTTCGGTAGTGTACATGTTCGCTCTGTAGGGCAGGTAAGTCAAGACATTACTTTGCCTCTTGGAAAGACAGCTTTTTATGACTACGCAATAAAAAAACACCGGAATCACTTCCAGTGCTTTCAACGAACCGTTTCACAATGACATCCGCGTATTTGGGATCGAGCTCCATCATATTGCAGGTTCTTCCAGTTTGCTCAGCCGCGAGAAGTGTTGTTCCTGAACCGCCAAACAGGTCGAGTACCAAATCACCCTTATGACTTGAGTTGGTGATGGCCTTAGCCACCAATGCAATGGGCTTCATCGTAGGATGCTCTTCCGATCGCTTCGGTCTTGGTACGTCCCACACGTCGCTTTGCTTCCTGTCTTCCAAAGGACAAAGTCTGCTGCTACCCTCAAGCCAGCCATACCAGATCGGCTCGTATTGTGTATGATAGTCTTTTCGGGAGAGCACAAGCGAATCCTTTCTCCAGATAATTGTACTTGACCAGTGATAGCCCGCTTCGCGTAGGGCATCCATGAGACCGCCCCATTCTTGGGCACTCATTACGACGTAGGTCATACACCCGGCTTCACTGACCTTACTCATCGCTTTGAATACGTTCAGCATGAAGTCCTTAAAATCGTCGGTGCTCATGCTGTCATTAAGGATCTGTCGACCGGGTTTCCAACTCGGATGGCTGCTCCCACCATAGTCAACATTCCAAGGTGGGTCTGTAAAAACCTGCCGAGCTTTCTTACCATCCATCAGTACTTCGATATCTTCAAGTGACGTGCTATCCCCACACATTAAACGGTGTTTCCCGAGCAGCCATATATCCCCGCGCTGACTGATCGGGGTTTCGATTTCGGATAAGGCGGCATCCGCATCAAAGTCATCCTCTTGGATCTCACTCTCGGCTGTGTCTGAAGTTTCGCCATCGAGTTCAAATCCAAAGTCCGCCATGGAAAAATCCAGATCCAGTTTATTAAGTTCCTCAAGTTCGAGACTCAATAACTCTATATCCCACTCGGCGAGTTCAGCCGTTTTATTGTCCGCAAGCCTGAACGCTTTAATTTCAGCATCTGTCAAATCGTCAGCGATTAAACAAGGGACGGTCGTCAATCCCAACTGAATCGCTGCCTTTAATCGCGTATGCCCGGCTACGACCTCGTTGTTTTTATCCAAGACAATCGGGACTTTAAATCCGAATTGTTTAATAGACTCTGCCACCGCCTTGATAGCCTGGCTGTTGTCTCGTGGATTCTGTTTATAGGGTGAAATGTCATTGACACTAATTTCTTGGATCGTCATCGCCAAAGACTTTAGCCTCCTCGATTCGTTTGTGGAATTCGAACATCTGTCTTTCGAGCTCGATTTTCTGAGGATTGTCGCTCCATCCCCGTTCTTTATCTTTGTTCTTCAGCAAGATGCTGCAGGCTGCCACATCCGGGATTTGATACTTGGTCGTTTTTTCGGTGAATTTGGTCTCAACCCCATCAACCATCCTGATGGACACTTTCGTCTCATCAAAACTAAAACCGAGAGCCCTCTTAAACAAGGCATTTTCAACCTCAGTAACGGCAATATCTCTTCCTTTTTTTAGGACTTTAGCTAACTCGATGTGTTGCTTCTTGAATTTGTTCAAGGTTGCTACACTAATTCCAAGATTCGTACAAACTTGTTCCTCGGTAAGGCCATCTCGCATCCATCGTTCAACGAGGATTAAGTTCTCTTCAACTTGCGGCCATTTGCTTTTTGACAAACCCTATCACCTTCTTTTACCTTCGCTTCTTACTCCAGTCCAGATCCACTCCATCATTGAGCGCCCGGATAAGGCCCTTTTCCATTTCTTTGGTGGATGTTTCTGTGACCACAAACTCCTTTGCGAGTCCGACTAATTGTTCTTTGCTCAGACCAAAGGCGTGAATGACTTCTCTCAGCGTCTTCGCAATGACTCGTGTTTGCCT
>JAJYAS010000051.1:0-2217 GCA_021779415.1 Bacillota bacterium | reverse complement strand
TACGGTAAAGTGCAAGCGATCCTCGTCTGTCACTCGATGAATACCCCCTTGTTGTCTCTCATCATCCGGTTATAGATTGTATATTCTTCGGATTCTTCGTAAAGCTCCCGCAACAGTTTTTCATCCTTGCATCTCTTCCCACTCCAACGTTTACAGTTAGCACAGTTTTCTTTACATCCTGATTCCGTTGGAACAAATAAAGCGCACTTCACCATGATCCATCCCTGCCCTTATAAAAGCCGCTTTTAATGGCAGCCGTGTTTTAAAAAGAATGCGACCCGAAGGTCGCTATATATAAAAAAAGAGAGGAGTACGATCAATATAAAAAGGCCCTTGGACGAGCTGTCCAAGAGCCTCTATATACTTTTCGCATCTTTAGTATAGCACGGGGGATAATCTCATTTAAAGTTCATCTTAGTTTCACTTTACTATCATCTTAGTCTCATACGAAGTTTGATGCTTTAACATATTGCTTTTCTCACGTCATACATCCTGCATAACTCCGCAATACCTCTGTTACGATATCTTCCAATCGTGGCATATGATACATTATACTTTTTACAAAGTACGGGCCATGAAAGCCCTGCTATGAACATATCCCTTATTAGCCCAGAAAGCTTCGGCTCCAATAAATTGATACGATGTTCCAGCATATCCAACTCCGTTTTTAGAGTGTAAAATTGCTCATGAAGTTCTCGTAAAATATCATCGTTCTGAGCATCTGCAACCTCCCGATACATAAGTGCAATTCTCCCTGATTTATCAGAAACACTATTGCTCGTGACACGCTCGCCCACGGGGGCCATATAGTTTAACGTTTCGATAACCTTGTCATGACTTAACCCTGAGAAACAATCCACCTCAAGCTTTAGGTTTTCCAGGCTTCGTTTCATATCGTGATAGTTTTTGAGTAAATACTCTACGTGCTCTTTCGTATCCATTCTGTCACACCTCCTGATGTCAGTCTTTAGTTTGCTTTCTTACACCTCAATAGCTGTCACAGGCTCGTTCGACACGCTTATCCACAAACTTTACACACACCATCCACAGGTTTATCCACAGGTTCCCCTTTATGCTCGCCCTTTAAGGTACAACTTCAGTCTTATGATTTTTTTGGCCATCGTATCAAGCTCCCAGTTTCCCAAGTCAGTATCACACGTTTCACAAGGATCACTTCCGAGTTCTTCAAGGTCAACCAAGCTAATAACGTGGAATCGGCATTTCTTGCAATACGTTTCTGATCGCTTATCCGCCCTAGCCCAGTCTTCGAGTGACATGATAAACTTTATAGCCATGGCCCCAATCTGGATCGTTTCCTCACGAAGCCGTTCTTTGTTTGGCCTTTTTTGCCGGATTTCCTCAAAGAGTTCGTCGAGTTCTTCTAACATCACAGCATAGCCCTCATGGGGTGAAGCAAAGCGTGTTCCATACGTGTGGTTGGCACGTTTAAGCTCTTCAATCAGTAATTCAGCAATCTTTGTTTCTTGCACTTTGTTCACTCCCTATGAATTTTTTAATCTAGCTTTCACTGCATCGATCAATGCCGTTTGTCCAACCTCTTTTCGGCTTAGTGCTTGTATAACTTGCTCATCAATTGTCCCTACTGTGACAATATGATGAACGATGACAGCTTCATTCTGTCCTTGACGGTATAAACGTCCATTAGCCTGTTGGTAGAGTTCCAAACTCCAAGGGATTCCAAACCAGATGATGATATGTCCTCCAGCTTGTAAGTTAAGGCCATGTCCGGCAGAGGCCGGATGGGCCAGTGCAACAGGGATCTTCCCAGCATTCCAGTCGGTAATATCTTTTGACGTGTTCAACTCTCTTGGTCTAACCTTAAAGAACTCATGAAGCCTGTCTTTGTCGTGCTTATAGGCATAAAACACGAGGATGGGCTTTCCATTCGCACTTTCCCATAAGTCTTCCAGAGCATCAAGCTTGCGGCGATGTAGTTGCCGTACTTTACCAAACTCATCATAAACCGCACCATTTGCCATTTGCAGCAGCTTGTTTGATAACACTGCTGCGTTCACGGCATCAATATCACCCTCGGCAAAGGGAAGAAGCATGTCACGCTCCAACTGTTTGTATAAAGCTTTCTCTTTAGCCGACATCTCGACTTGCACAAAGTTATCAATTCTCTCGGTCATCTTCAAATAGTCACACGCTTTCATGCTTACACAGATGTCCGAGATCTTTTCATAAATGGCTTTC
>JAJYAS010000867.1 GCA_021779415.1 Bacillota bacterium | reverse complement strand
CTCCAAAAATACAAAGCGTGATCTAAAGCCATAAAGAGCATAATTAAACCACGGGTGCGGTCTAAAAACGGTAGTCTACTAGAGTTAGTATCCATGGTTAGGCTAGAATTCAACATAGCAATCCCTTCTTTAAAAACTTATTTACAGTTATAAAGTATACTACCCGAAAATCTAGAAAATCTGTGCTCTTTATGACGATGTTGTCAAGAAGTGGTTAAGACGGGACAGAACCTTTACAACCGGGAAGCATGAGAACCGTTCCTCTGCTTCCCTAGGTTTTTCGGTGGCTAATTGGTATAATCAAGAGTAACATAGTTTTGTGTCGGAAGGAACTAATGAATTGTGACAACGATTAAGGTTTCCGTGCGTAATCTCGTTGAATTTGTGCTCAGGCGGGGAGATTTGCAACCGAGTTCTATTGGGGCTTCACGTGCCCTTGAAGGAATCAAAGCCCACCAATATGTGCAGAAAAAGAGCGGAGCGGATTACGTGCCGGAAGTAACGCTAAGTTATGTCTACACTAATCAGGAAGCACAACGCCTAGAAATTAAGGGTCGTGCCGACGGTATTATCATGAAGGAATTTGGTGCGTGTATTGATGAGATTAAAACTACTTCGCTAGATTTAAGCCTTATCGATGAATCGTTCAACGATTTGCACTGGGCACAAGCTCAGTGCTATGCCTTCATGTACGCCGTTCAAGAAAGATTTGTAACGATGGAGGCTCAACTTACCTATTATCAGTTAGATACCGCCCAGACTAAGAAATTTTCAAGGAGTTTTTCTTTGACAGAGCTGTCGGAATTCTTCTTTAGCTTAGTGGATCGTTATCTGACCTGGGCCGCCCAACTTCAAGAGTGGGCGGTACGGAGAGACGCCAGCATTTGCACGATGAAATTTCCCTTCACATCTTATAGACCCGGACAACGAGAATTAGTGGTAGCCGTTTACCAGACAATAAAACAAAGTCAAAAACTATTTACCCAGGCCCCCACGGGTATTGGTAAGACCATGGGTACCTTGTTTCCCTCACTGAAGGGTATGGCCGAAGGGTTAACCGAACAGATCTTTTATCTTACCGCGAAAACGATCACCCGAACGGTTGCTGAAAAGGCGCTCGCGAATTTGCAAACGCAAGGGTTAGCAATTAAACGGTTGACATTGACGGCGAAACGTAAACTGTGTTTTCTGCCCGAAGTGACCTGCTTGCCCGAGGACTGCCCTTTTGCACAGGGGTATTACGATCGGCTAAGAGCAGCGGTAGAAGGTGTGTTTCAGGAAGAAGCTTGGACGCGGCAAGTGATTGAGGAATACGCGCGCAAGCATACGATCTGCCCCTTTGAGTTCTCCTTGGAAATGGCAAATTGGGCAGATGTGGTTATTTGTGATTATAATTATGTGTTCGACCCCCGCGTCTATCTAAGGCGATTTTTCCTTGAAGGGGGAGAGTACACCTTTTTAGTAGATGAGGCTCATAACCTAGTGGATCGTGCACGGGAGATGTTTTCAGCTGAACTCGGCAAGGATTCTTGGCTTCAACTAAAGCGGCTCACCAAAGAGGATGATCCGAGGTTGACTAAATGTTTAACTAAAATTAACTCTGCCCTAGTCAAAGAGAAAAAACTCTGCCTAGAAACTGAGGGAAACGGGAATAGAGTGGAGAAAGAGCCACCTCTCAAGCTTATCCAAGCGTTGAGACATTTTGTCAAAGAAGTGGAATATTTTTTAAAAACGAACGATCAACCGTTTGCGTGGCGTGAACAACTTGTAGAACACTACTTTCAGGCGTTAAGTTTTATCCGAACGGCGGACAGTTATGATGAACGATACGTCACCTTCCTACAGCCGACTCGGGATGATCTGCGAGTGAAGCTGTTCTGTCTTGATCCGTCAGTTCGATTGAAGGAAGCTTTGGGGAGAGGGCGATCGGCGATCTTATTTTCGGCGACATTGAGTCCAATGGAATACTTCATGAACGTTTTGGGTGGGGAAGACACGTCTTATAAGCTGAAACTAACGTCTCCATTTCAGGCAGAAAATCTTTGTTTGCTTATTCACGATCGGATTTCCACCAAGTTTAGGCAACGTGGTTTGTCCTATGACCTTGTTGCCGAAGCGATAGCTACGGCAGTTCTCCAAAATGAAGGAAACTATCTCGTCTATTTCCCCTCGTATGATTATCTGAGCGAGGTCTATCTTAAGTTTAAGGAACAGAACCAACAAGTCAGCGTGATCTGTCAAACTCCAGGCATGGCTGAAGAGGAACGGGAAGAATTTTTAGGCAACTTTGCTACTAATCCGGAGCACACCTTGATTGGGTTTGCCCTGATGGGTGGGATGTTCGGCGAAGGTATCGATCTTATCGGGGATCGACTCTCAGGAGCAATTATAGTGGGAGTCGGGTTGCCCCAGATTGGCATGGAACGGGAAATTATTCGATCCTATTATGAAGAATCTAATAGGCAGGGCTTTGAATTCGCGTATATGTATCCAGGCCTCAATAAAGTCTTGCAAGCGGTCGGACGGGTCATTCGAACAGAAAACGACCGAGGAGTCGTGCTACTTATCGATGAACGTTTTGCTCAATCCTCGTATAAGAAGTTGTTTCCTCAAGAATGGAAAATGG
>JAJYAS010000866.1 GCA_021779415.1 Bacillota bacterium | reverse complement strand
GGCAGGGCCTGTGCTAAAAACAGCCAGTTTTAAAGCTGGATCTGGGGTTTCTTTCCAATGCGGCAAATACGCTAAGTACACAATTACGGAACCAATAAATGCTCCCAAGAACTGTGCTGCAATATATACCGGCACCTCCGACCAAGGAAATTGCCCGGTCACTGCCAACCCAATAGTCACTGCAGGATTTAAATGTGCTCCACTAATAGGTCCTGTGGCATAAATCGCTAAGCCTACGCCCACGGCCCAACCTAAGGTAATCATAAATGTGCCGCCATTATTTCCCTTGGTCTTACCTAATAATACGTTAGCGACTACCCCCGAGCCAAATAAAAGAATGATCATCGTACCTATCATTTCGGCTAAAAATTTCGCTACCATCTAAAGACTCCTCCTAATTTTTTTTGCTCAAGCTAGTTCCTATGAGGCTAATTACACTTTGACTTTATGAGGGTGTAGAGGTTCCCGCTACATCAGCGCTGCATTTGTCAGTTATCAGTTTTAAGGTTTAAGCTCTCTATATTTTCACTTTGTTATCTAGAAAGTTATTTTGAGTTTACGTCCTCCTTTCAAATTAGTGAATAACCCAACATTATTTCTCTCACCCCCCCTTTTAAGGCAACCCTTCGCGATAGTGTAATTGTCGGAATATTCTCTATTTGAATAACAAAAAGAGAAGCCGATCAAATGCTACAACTCAATCACTTGAATTGGAGCATAATCTCGGCTTCTCTAATACTCTAGCCTTACTATACAATTGGCACAATTTGAGTTCAAAGCTGAACTCTAAATACATGATTATAATGTATCATGTATTTGTTATCAGTATATTCTTTCTTTTCTCCTTTTTCAATACCTTTTAGCAAATTTCTTCGAACAGCAACAACATAACATGCGCGTTACAGCAACATAAATTGCCGATAACTTTTATCGTCTCTGCATCACGGTTGCAGTTCTCGCTTAGTGTTCCGGCAAAGACCCAAATTGTTTCCCTATCAACCTTTCTATCGCATCATTTAGCTTTTGCATATTAATGGGTTTGCTGATGTAATCATCCATGCCAACGTTAAGGCACCTTTCCCTATCCTCGCTCATTGCATAAGCAGTTGTTGCTATGATCGGAATATGCCCACCTGTTAGCAGCTCTTTATCTCTGATTACTCGAGTTACCTCAAATCCACTCATCATCGGAATTTGAATGTCCATTAAGATTAAGTCAAAGGTATTGTGGTCATAAATATCCAATGCCTGTCGTCCATTTGAAGCTACCTGCAATTGCCAACCGTTTAGTTTGCTTATTTGCCTGATGATAAGCTGACTTACATGGTCATCCTCCACAAGCAAGATATTCAGTTTATGCCGCGATTGCTGTATCGGAAAGGTGTCCTTAGCAGTGTGTGAAACCTCTTGTTCCTTTGCCGGAATCCCCACCAGACAGGTAAAATAGAAAGTACTTCCGTTCCCATATTCACTCTCAACAAAGATTTCTCCACCCATAAGCTCAACAAGTCTTTTAGATATAGCTAGACCAAGACCCGTCCCCTGAAATCGCTTGGAATAGGAATCTTCCAGTTGAGTAAAGTAATTGAATAGTTTAGGTATGTCTTCTTCTTTTATACCTATACCGGCATCCGACACTGCAATCATTAATTCAACTTTGTCACCAATTGCCTTAACTTTTTTTATGTTAACAGCAATTTTACCCTTTTTAGTGAATTTAATAGCATTACCAACAAGATTAGTTAAGACCTGCGCCAAACGAGTCTTATCCGCGATAATTTCCTTGGGCACTTCCTCTTCGATATTAACTGCGAAATCTAAACCTTTGTCCTGCGCAATAATGCTAAAGACCCTAGACTTTTCATCAATAAAATTAAAAACATCCACGCCTTCCGGATTTAGTTCAACCTTTCCGGCATCAATTTTGGAAAGGTCAAGAATATCGTTAATAATGTTCAGCAATGACTCTGAAGATAACTTTATATTGTTGGTCATTTCGAGTTGTTCTTCAGTTAGATTGGTAAATTTAAGCAACTCCGTCATGCCCATGATTCCGTTCATGGGAGTTCTGATTTCATGGGACATATTGGCCAGAAACAGACTCTTAGCTTTGTTGGCAGCTTCAGCTTCTTCTTTTGCCTTAATTATTTCTTGTTCAAACACTTTGTGATCAGTGATGTCCATAACAGCAGTCATAACAATTTTTCGCCCATTGCGATCTTTGCCAATGTATGCAGCATTCATTCTCCAGGTCCTCAGTTGGCCATCTTTTGTCCTCACTTGATTTTCCGAAACATAGCTAGGTTGTTCTTGAATATATGTGTTTTTTATTTCAGCTAGTACTTTACCCTTATTCTCTCCATATGCTTTGTCTGTCCAAGCAAAAATCGTTGGTATTTCTGCATGAGTGTACCCCGTAACTTCCGTCCAGACCCGGCTGAGCATAATTACTTCCCCATCTTCGGATCTAAGCATAATAGGAATCGGGGAATTATCCAAGGCGTTGCGCAACTGACTTTCACTTTCCCTTAATATCGTTTCAACTTTTTGTCTTTCGTATATCTCTTCCTCGAGGCTGCTATTATTTTCTTCCAGCTTAGCATTCATTTGGACAAGCTCATTGGTCCGT
>JAJYAS010000865.1 GCA_021779415.1 Bacillota bacterium | reverse complement strand
TAACCCACTATAAAGAAATTGGCTTAAATGATCGTGATATGATGGTTCTGATACAGATTTTATGTGAAGCGGAAACCAACCCCTACCCGTCAATCACCACCTTAGCTGGGCGTATGACAGATTCTCCATCAGACATTGAAGAGGTTGTAGGCCGATTAGTAGAGCGAAAATTACTGACGATTGAACGATACTGGAATTCTGATGAACAGAAGTGGTTTAATAGCTATAGTCTTGTGGGTCTGATCGATGAACTTGCTGAACTTTGGGCTATTGAGCGTTCGCGGGCGCTGGAACAAGAACGCACACTGAAACAAAGCCAATTCTCACCTAAGTTTACAGCTACTCCGATAAACTCACCTATGGAAAATTTGGTTCATGAATTTGAGCAAGAACTTGGTCGACCACTTACAAAATTAGAGTGCGAGAATTTGGATCGTTGGCTGTCATCCCATTTCTCGGAAGAGCTTATCATCGAAGCCTTAAGAAGGGGAGTAAGTGCTGGGATTCGAAACTTTCGCTATCTGGATTCCATCCTTCGAGAATGGGAAAAAAAGGGACTTCGCACGCGAATCGAAATTGAGGCAGAAGACGCTTATTTTCAGTCGCGTCAAGATAAAAAGTTATCAAAGACTAACGAGAAGGTTTCCAAAACAGTTTCCAATAAATATGAGAATTTCTATTTATAGTTTCTTAAAAGGATAAGATATCTTGGATTTTAGAGGAGGGCATAGCTCAAATGAAAAGTGTAAAAGACATCTTGAAAGGGAATGGTTTAGATGCAAAAATACTTAATGCTAACTCTAAGTCCGGCTTAACTACTGGGTCGAACTCCTCACGAATTTTCCAAGATCAAGGAAAGACGGATCCTTCAAATTCCATGGCAACCTTAGTTTGTCCCCACTGCCAAGGTCGTGGAATCTATCTTGAAGGGGATGTAGCTTATCCCTGTAGTTGCATGCAGACCAGAAAACTAGAAAATCAGTTTCGTCATGCGCGAATTTCTAGAGATTTGCTGAACTGTCGTTTTGAAAAGTTCAGATTTGATTATTACACCTCAGAGATGGGTGATCAATCCCACCGAGAAGGGGCATCAAGGGCCCTTAATGCAGCCAAGAGCTTTGTTTTTGAATGCCAACAGAATCCCCATGGTCTAGGTATTCTATTCACCGGACCTGTTGGATCAGGAAAGACTTTTTTAGCGGCAGCTATTGCCAATGAGCTTATGGAGGCCCAGTTAAAAGTTCTTTTTCTAGTCGTTCCTGATCTATTAGATGAACTAAGAGCAACCTATAAGTCGCAAGTAAATGAGCTGGATTTATTAGATACTGCGCGAACAATACCTATCCTAATCCTTGATGATCTGGGGGTACATAATTACACTGATTGGACAAGAAATCGGCTTTATTCTATTATTAATTATCGTACGAACGAACAGCTTCCCACTGTTATAACGTCAAATCTTACGCTTGATGAAATGGAAGACTATATAGGTGTACGTACGACTTCTCGGATAATTCAGTCCACTCGTATCTTTCGATTGACAGTTGCCAAAGATATACGACATCAAATGTATTATGACCGTGAAGGGAAAAAATAAATATTCAAACCTATGCATGTCCTTAAGAGGACATGCATAGGTTTTTTTAGGAGTAAAATTTTAATTATTGGAGGTGTCAGATTTGGCTAAAATTATTGCGATTGACCGTAAATACTTTGTGATGATCGCCAGTGTTATTGCGTTGTGTCTGATCGGATTTACAGGATTTTCACTTTGGCAAAATACACATTCGAGTGTAAGCAAAATTAACCAAGTCCCAGAAATTAAGATGCTTGGTGTCACAGTGGTGCCAGATTCGATCGTAAAAGATCTAACGTATGGGAGTGTTGTGCTAAAGGGGTCACAAGTGATCAATGCGAAAGTTTTCGACCTTGTGGTCACAGTGCAAAACACGACATCCAAGCAAATGACAAATGTTCCAGTGGAATTACAAGTGAATCTTATAGGTGATGACACCAAAAAGGTAATCTCACCGGGAGTCTTAACTTTATTAGAGCCTGGGGGTACAGCCCGTGTTGCTTTTAAACAGATTAAGGCCTTAGGAGATGCATTAGGTAAAAGCGCTACAGCTGGGCAACATTTAATGACACTACGCATTAAACCTAATCCCGAGGGTGGAGTAGAACAAGCAACAGAAGCAAGTTTTCGGTTTAACGTTGATTCTACAGTTAAAGCGCCCATCACAGTCAAGAAACAGTGAAAAATGCTGTAAATGCTAATAATATAAGTGCTCATTGAAGGGCACTTATATTATTTTTTCCGCAATAAGGTTATAATAGGCCTGAGGTGCTGAAATATGGAAATAGAGTTAGATTTACATACCCATACCGTTGCAAGTGGACATGCCTATAGTACTCTATCGGAAAATGCACTGGCGGCCTCACGTAAGGGTCTTAAATTACTAGGCATGACGGATCATGCTCCCAGTATGCCGGGTGCCCCTCATCTTTATCATTTTGGGAACTTAGCGATTCTTCCAGAAGAGCTTTTTGGTGTTCGTATTTTACCTGGGGTTGAAGCAAATATCATAAATCATGAAGGAGAATTAGATGTACCCGTGCCTTATCTGATGCG
>JAJYAS010000864.1 GCA_021779415.1 Bacillota bacterium | reverse complement strand
AGGATCTTCAGATTCCCTCTCCGTACAATACTTATCTCCATACAGGATTAACGCCGGGACCTATTGCCAATCCTGGACATGCCTCCCTGCAAGCGGCCTTGAATCCGGCTCAAACGGAGTTCCTATATTATGTGGCGAAAAAAGACGGTTATCATGCGTTTGCGAAAACCTATGCTGAGCATTTAAAGAACGTAAAGTTATATCAATAGAGTTACGACTTTTGAGTTCGACCCCAACCTCTACCCCAAAGCAGAGATGGATTTTGCAAAGAGAATCCCGTTAAACGGAGTTGCGTCAAGCGAACGCCGACATTAAAGCTTGAAAACGCTATGGGGCTTGTCCATGGATGGACTGATGCCGCGGTGCCAAGGACGGCATTGAGCGGCGAACTTGCAGAAAGCAGAAGGGTTTAGCGTTTTCGCTTTAATGTCTAGTGAGTAGCAACGGGAGTTTCGGGTGAACGTGCAAAAGCCATCTCGCTTAATTCTTTGCCAGGTTAAAGATTTGTTCCACGTCTTTGTCACCACGGCCGGATAGATTGACGATTAGGATTTGGTCCGGATTCATGGTAGGGGCGAGCTTAAGTGCATACGCGACCGCGTGAGCACTCTCTAAAGCTGGAATGATCCCTTCGGTTCTAGAAAGTTTGTGGAAAGCGTCGAGGGATTCTTGGTCGGTAATACTCACGTACTCGGCACGGCCAATGTCTTTCAAGTAGCTGTGTTCTGGTCCTACACCGGGATAGTCGAGACCAGCCGAGATGGAATGGGTGGCCAGGGGCTCACCATTTTCGTCTGCCATGACGTAACATTTGAAGCCATGCACGATTCCGGGTGCACCTGCGGTGAGGGGAGCGGCGTGTTTTCCGGTTTCTAACCCCAAACCGGCTGGCTCAACTCCGATCAGTCTAACATTTGCGTCAGGGATGAAATTCGCAAACATGCCAATCGCATTGCTTCCCCCTCCGACACAAGCCATGACTGCCGTTGGAAGTTTCCCTTCTGCTTCCAAAATTTGTTGACGTGCTTCCCGTGAAATAATCGCTTGGAAGTGTTTGACGAGGGTGGGGTAGGGATGAGGCCCCACGGCAGAACCGAGCATATAAAAGGTGGTTTCGTAGTTAACTGCAAAGTCGCCTAAAGCTGCATCTACTGCATCTTTAAGGGTGCGTGTGCCAGAAGTAACCGAGATTACTTTGGCTCCTAAAAGTTCCATGCGGAAGACATTGAGGGATTGGCGCTTTGTATCCTCTTCTCCCATATAAATCACGCACTCCATGTCAAATAGGGCACAGGCCGTGGCAGTGGCAACCCCGTGTTGCCCGGCACCGGTTTCGGCGATGACTCGTTTGGAACCCATGCGTTTAGCAAGTAACGCTTGACCGAGGACATTGTTGATTTTATGGGCACCTGTATGATTTAAGTCTTCACGCTTGAGATAGATTTTTGCTCCGCCTAATTGTTTAGAAAGTTTTTCCGCAAAATAAAGTGGATTGGGACGACCAACATATTGGCGTAGATAGTAATCAAGTTCCTTATTAAAAGTAGGGTCATCCTTATAGGTTACAAAGGCCTCGTCCAATTGATTCAGTGCAGCTTGTAATTGAGGTGGAACAAAACTACCGCCATATTCCCCGAAATAACCTTTTTCCATGTTAAAATTCCTCCATTTTTATTATTATTTTTGAAACTAAAAACTTTCCGCCCTTCAAAGGACGGAAAGTTAATTTCCATTATGCCACCTTTTCGTATGGGACCCAAATAAGCCCATACTTAAGTTCTTAGATACGGAGTAGCCGTGAATCTCGTGCATAATAAGCAGATGCGGAGAGTCGACCTCTCGATATCCGTGTCTCTATAACGGGAAACCCCCGGTATCACCTAATGACGCCAAAGCGTGTTCGGATTACGACTCAGAGATCCATTCGGTCTACCGGAAGTGTATCAGACTTTCACCTTTTCTGACTCGCTAGAACATTCCGCAAAAGACTTACTAATTCTCATCATTGTCTTGCATGTTAATTTACTGAATTGTAATATAACAACAGAGTTTCGTCAAGGGGTATCTTGTAAAAGATTTTCACTTGCGTACCATTAATTTTTTGATTGCCCGATCAAGGCCCTCGAGGGTTAATTCAAACATAGGGAACATATCACGCACGATTTTTAGGGTTTGGGAGCCGTGAACACGTTCCCAATACTTCTCTGGAAGAGGATTGAGCCAGACGTTGTAAGGGAACTTCTTTGCCACCCGCTCTAACCAAGTGATTCCGGGTTCCTCGTTGCCAATACCCCAATAGATGTTACCATCGCTCATCATCAGTTCACTCGGTGCCATGGCAGCGTCCCCAATGATGATCACCTTATAATCAGAGTTGAGCGAACGTAGGATATCCTCTGTTTTAACGGCTTTTTTCGGGTTATTTGAAGCATCTAGATAGAGAAGATCATACAGGCAGTTATGGAAGTAGTAGAACTTTAAATCTTTGAAATGGGATGACTTATGAACCGCTGAGAACAATTGGCTACAAATATTGGCATAAGGCGTCATTGAACCACCAACATCCATCAGAACGATCACTTTGACAGAGTTTTTACGGGGTCTTGTCCAGACAAGTTTTAAACGTCCAGCAT
>JAJYAS010000863.1 GCA_021779415.1 Bacillota bacterium | reverse complement strand
TTTATGCAAACGGGCAAACTTCAGCCGCTCGCCCTCATTGATCTCGGTAAAATTTCTCAGCTAAAAACAATACGAGAAACAGAAGGGTATTTAGAGATTGGCAGTATGGCAACGTTTGCTGAAATGGGAAACAGCGAGCTTATTTATAAGCAAGCCCATGCTCTTTGGCTTGCTTGCCAAACGATGGGATCTCCACAAATTCGTAATCAAGCGACGATCGGTGGCAACCTAGGTAACTGTTCCCCTGCTGCTGACGGACTCCCTCCTTTGCTTGCCTTAGGGGCAGAAGTTCATTTGGTTTCAGGGAACGGCGATGAGGTTGTTACCCTAGAAAGCTTATTAAGTCGTACGCCTCTTCTTGCCCACGATACTCTCATCCAGGGATTTAGAATTCCTTTAATAGGTTTACAAAGTGGGTTTGCTAAACTCGGTCGGCGTAAGGCTTTAGCTATTGCGCGTCTTAGTGTTGCAGTAGCGATTGAAGTCGATGGTAATTTTGCGACCCAAGTTCGAGTTGCCTTAGGGGCTGTGGGGAGGCGCGCGTTCCTAAGTGAATCCCTCAATCAAGATTTGAACGGTCAAGAAATTAATGAAGCTTGGATTGAAAAAGGAGTCGAAAAGGTACAACGAATCGTTCGTGAGGCTTTGGGAACCCGAGCATCAGCACCGTACAAACGTGTAGCAGTATCTGGGGTCTTTAGAGAGGCTCTCGACTCATTCATAACCGAAGGGGGATTGAACGCATGATGGATATTAAACTCGTGGTTAATAATAAGCCTTACACTTTAAACATCGAGCCAAGTGAACGTTTATTAGATGTTTTGCGTACCCGCTTAGGTCTAATGGGAACAAAGGAAGGATGCGGTGAAGGAGAGTGTGGTGCCTGCACGGTGATTATTGACGGAAAAACCGTTAATTCTTGCCTACTTCTCGCGGCTCAAGCGAATGGGTCCGAAATTACTACGATCGAAGGCGTCGGGAATCGACGTAAGCCTCATCCGGTGCAAAAAGCGTTTGTTGAAGTGGGAGCGGTACAATGTGGTTTTTGCACGCCTGGTATGGTGCTCTCCGCCAAGAATCTCCTGGATAAGAAATCAAAACCCAGCGATGATGAAATATCCGTGGCTATGTCGGGCAACCTTTGTCGTTGTACAGGGTATGATAAAATCCTGCGTGCCGTCAAATTGGCCTCTCAGGAGGAAAACTAATGGATACGAATGTTGTAGGTTCTCGTGTTATCCGAGAAGATGCCTGGGGGAAGGTATTCGGACAGAGCAAATTCCCTGCAGATGTGAATTTGCCGGATCAACTCTATGGGGTGGTTGTGCGTAGCCCTTACCCACATGCTCGGGTCCGAAAAATTGTGGCCGAAAAGGCGCTGGAGTTAGCGGGCGTGGTCACGGTCCTGACGGCCAAGGATGTTCCGCATAATTCTCATGGCGTGCTTTTCCGTGATCAACCGGTCTTGGCAGACTACGTTCGAATGGTCGGAGATCCTGTAGCCGTAGTCGGCGCTGAGAGCATGGAAATTGCCAGAGCAGCCGCTAAGCTCGTTGAGGTAGATTACGAAGTGTTGCCTGCAGTGTTCGACCCGGAGCAAGCCATGTTGCCGGAGGCGCTTCCTCTGCATCCCGAGCTCAAGCCGACAAATGTCCTCTACCATATGCCAATCCGGCGGGGAACAATGGAGGATGGATGGGCTTTGGCAGATGTGGTGATAGAAAATGAATATAATACCCAACATGTCGACCATGCTTTCTTACAACCTGAGGCAGTGCTCGCTTATGTGGATGAACGTGGGCATATGGTCGTACAGACAGCGACTCAATACGCTCATTATGATCGGGGAGAAATAGCCCATGCCTTAGGACTTCGCTTCAGCCAAGTTCAAGTTAAAACCTTGGCAGTTGGAGGGGCTTTTGGAGGACGTGAGGACATTTCACTCCAGATTATTGCAGCTTTATTAGCTTTGACAACGCTCCGACCCGTCAAAATGGAGAATACCCGGGAAGAGTCGTTTTATTCTCATTCCAAACGTCACCCGATGCGGATGCATTATAAGACCGGGGCGACAAAGCAAGGCAAGCTGGTGGCTATGGAAGCTAGGATTGTTGGAGATGCTGGAGCTTATGCGTCTTGGAGTATTAATGTTTTGCGTAAAGCGGCTGTTCATGCTACCGGACCCTATGTGATCCCGAATGTATCGATTGATAGCTTTGCAGTGTTTACCAACAATCCATTTGCAGGGGCAATGCGTGGCTTTGGAGCGGCTCAAACAGTCCTAGCGTATGAGAGCCAAATGGACCTCTTAGCCAAGGCCTTGGGGATTTCACCACTCGAGATTCGCTTACTCAATCATTTTAAGGTAGGAAGTACGACGGCTACTGGGCAAGTTTTAACGGGTAGTATCCCTCTTGATCAGTGTCTTGCAAAAATCGCACCGTATCTCCGGAAGGGGGATGGCATTCTATGAAAAAGCGGGGAATCGGTCTGGGTTGCGCGTGGTATGGAACCGGTTACGGAAATGGCTTCCCGGATGTCTCAAGTGCTTTTGTGGAAATTCATGATGACGGCTCTGCCACGGTTCTGACCGGGGCGGTCGATGTCGGTCAGGGAAGCAATTCAATTAGATCG
>JAJYAS010000050.1 GCA_021779415.1 Bacillota bacterium | reverse complement strand
GTTTCCGAAGACGAAAAAGCTGCAAGCAATGAGAAGTCCTGCTCCCATAAGAGGAAAGTCAATCGGTTTATCAATGCCTTTGGCATCTAACAAGCCTAAGTCATCGCCGGTTTTGACCAAGACACCATTGCCGGTAAGTTCAGGTTTTTTCTCCCCTAAACGTTTTAGTAATCCAGCGCAAATAATTGCGACAATATTACCAATAACCGCGGCCGGAATAAGTTGGCCTACAAGAGCTTCTTGAGGGATTTTTAAAATACCTGAATAACCAATAGAGAGTGGAAGGATACCTTCCCCAATTCCCCCGCCCATGATAGGAATAATGATATAGAAAAATGTGTGGTGGATGGTGTAGCCAAACAGAGTGCCGACCAACAACCCGGCTGAAATAGCGGCAGCTGTTCCAACAATGAGAGGTACGAACATACGCAGAAAACCTTGAACGAGAACTTTCCGATTCATGCCAAGGATACTGCCGACGACTAAGACGGAAATATACAGATAGAGAAAATTGGATGTTTTCATGACGGCTGTAATAGCTTTCAAGGCAGAAGGATTAATTAAATTGTAAAAGACCATAATCGAAGGAATCATAATAGACATAATGGCAGGGCCGCCAATTTCTTTCAGAATCGGGACTTTAAGTCCGATATCTCCGAGAAGGATGCCCATAATCATTATAACCGCGAAACCACCGATCATATCCGCAGGGAGTTTACGGTACATGGAGGCCATAAATATGACCGCCGCCAAGACCAGATAGACAGGCAAGGGAATAACCCCGACTTTATAGCCTGTTTCCTCATTCTCAGACAACTTCAAATGGGTACTTGGGATTTCCTTATTCTTTGCCAAACTCATAGAAGCACCTCCTGAATTTATTTTCTTCTCCATATTAAGTTTTTTCAAACAATTTGCACAGTTTAATTAACTTTGTTAATCGTTTTGTAACTAAAGTAAGTAAAGCAGCTGATGAAGTAACTGAAAGCTAAGTGCAAAGTCGCAGTTTCACCGACCAACCGTCGGCGAAACTGCGACTTTATTAACTTTCTTACATATTTAATATAAAAGTAAGCTTGAATGACGTAATCCTTAAATATCCGTTTGAATATTTAAGGAGATTGAAAAATTATTGTCATCTTAGGGAGAGAAAATGAACTAACCTTAGGATAATATTGAATAGGTTAATTATTTTAAAAATTTATTAGATAATAAAATAAATTAATCTGAAATTTGCAAGGTTTTTCCTGTATTGTTGCATAATTCGTTATAATTGGCATAATAAAACTAGTTTTTTGTTGTTTAACTTTATTAATTATTTTGTAATTAAAGAAAGATAGTATGTATACTTCGGAAATGCTAATATAAAGCCGTGCCAAGATAGTGCAAACCTTCACATTCAGGTACCGGATATGAAGGTTGCACGGACTACAATTAAAGGGGAGTAACAAATTGAATAATAAGCTTGTTCGTGGTCTTATTGCTGTTTTAGTCGGTATAATAATTTGGTTTATTCCGATTCCGTTGGGATTAAAAGCGCCAGCCTGGCATCTCTTTGCAATTTTCGTTGCCACAATTCTTGGCTTTATCCTCCAACCCTTACCGATCGGTGCCCTTGCGTTTATCAGTGTGACCTTTACCGCGCTGGTCGGTGTGCTTAAACCGGACGTTGCTTTATCCGGCTTCTCCAATAGCATCATTTGGCTGATTGTATCTGCAGTTATATTCGCAATTGGTTTTGTCAAAACGGGATTAGGTCTTCGTATTGCGTATACCCTCATTCGTGCATTTGGGGACAGTACCTTGAAACTAGGATACACCATCGTGCTTAGTGACTTTATTCTTAGCCCGGCGACTCCTTCAAATACTGCTCGGGCTGGTGGAGTAATCTTCCCGATTGTCAGAAGTTTAGCTTCAGCGTTTGGTTCAGAGCCAGGAACCTCTTCACGTAAAATCGGAGCTTACCTCATGCAAACAGCTTATCAAGGGAATACCATTACCTCGGCAATGTTTATGACGTCAATGGCCGGCAACCCACTGATTGCCTTGCTTGCGGCAAAAGCGCTTCACGTTAACCTGACTTGGGGTCTATGGGCCCTTGCGGCCATTGTTCCGGGTCTGATTTCCTTAATCGTTATACCCTATCTTCTTTACAGAATTTATCCACCGGAGATTAAGAAAACACCTGAAGCCAAAGAATTGGCAACGAAAGAACTTGCCAAGATGGGTTCGATGAGTTTTGGGGAAAAAGTGGTTGCTCTCGTCTTCATCGGTGCCCTGATTCTTTGGGGAACATCACAGTTTACGAAGATTGATGCCACAATCGTGGCAATGCTCGGTGTTTCAATCATGCTCTTGTTTAAGGTCATCGAGTGGAAAGATATCCTTGCTGAAAAAGGTGCTTGGGACACGCTGGTATGGATGGGTGTGCTCGTAGCGCTTGCGGATAATCTCTCTAAACTTGGTTTTATTCCTTGGTTTGCCAAGACCGTGGGTGCAAGCATTGCTGGAATACCTTGGATTTGGGCGTTCTTAATCCTTATCGTCGTTTATATGTATGCCCACTATGGATTTGCTAGTTTGACTGCTCACATTACAGCTATGTATGCAGCTTTCGCTTCGGTGGCAGTAGCTGCTGGCGCGCCTGCTTATCTGGTGGCACTTTCCTTTGCCTTTCTTTCAAATCTCTGTATGTCCTTGACGCACTATGCTGCGGGTCCTTCTCCGATTTACTATAGTGCGGGTTATATGGATCAAGGAACCTGGTGGAAACTCGGATTTATCTCATCGGTTGCTAACCTGATCATTTGGGTGGGTCTGGGCTCCATGTGGTGGAAAGTCCTCGGGCTTTGGTAGGACAGAAGGTGACTGTGATCTGATTAAATAAATGGCGCCCGGCTAAATAATCCGGGCGAAAGGGGATAAAACGATGCGTACAATTGAAGCCGTACAAATTACAGAAGCCATCGCGAAACTTGCGGTTGATGCTAATTACTATTTAACGAGCGATGTGTTTGATGCCTTGGTCTCAGGGCAGGAAAAAGAAGAATCGCCTCTTGGTAAAGACATCTTAGGACAGATTATTAAAAATGCGTGCATTGCGCGAGACGAGGATCGTCCGATCTGCCAAGATACTGGAATGTCCGTCATCTTTTTGGAACTTGGGCAGGAGGTCCACATCACCGGCGGAAATTTGGAGGATGCCGTTAATGCTGGGATTGCGAAAGGTTATACGGAAGGCTACTTGCGTAAATCGATCGTCGCTGAGCCAATGTTTAATCGGGTGAACACCAAAAATAATACCCCGGCAATGCTGCATGTTTCGATTGTTCCGGGAGACAAGCTTAAAATTGTTTTCGCTCCGAAAGGCGGCGGTAGTGAAAACATGAGCACTTTGAAAATGTTTAAGCCTTCTGATGGTGTAGAAGCTGTGAAGAAGTTTGTGATTGAAAGCATAATCGCTGCTGGTTCTAATCCTTGTCCTCCGATCATCATTGGCATAGGCGTGGGCGGCTCCATGGAAAAGTCCGCAATCCTTGCCAAGAAAGCGCTCACCCGTTCGATTACGGTACGCAACTCTCATCCGGACTATGCCGCCTTGGAAACCGAACTTTTAGAGCTTGTCAATAACAGTGGCATAGGGCCTCAAGGTTTGGGTGGTCGGGTCACGGCCCTTGCTGTGAATATCGAGTATTATCCCACCCATATTGCGTGTATGCCCGTTGCGATTAATATCAACTGCCATGCCACACGGCATGCAGAAATTGAACTGTAGGGGGTCGCTTTAAAATGTCAGAACCAATTCGCATTACACTTCCTTTGACTGAGGAAAAAGTTCGCAATCTCCGAGCCGGCGATAGTGTTTTAATCTCCGGAGTGATTTATACCGGTCGTGATGCGGCCCATAAACGCATGGTTGAAGCGCTTGACCGGGGGGAAACCCTGCCTACGGATCTCACGGATCAAATTATTTACTACGTCGGACCTGCGCCGGCAAAACCAGGACAGCCTATCGGCTCTGCCGGCCCAACAACCAGTGGTCGTATGGATGCTTATGCACCTAGAATTATTGAACAGGGACTGCGGGGCATGATCGGTAAAGGGTATCGTTCTGCTGAAGTCGTTGCAGCAATGAAAAAACATGGCGCGGTTTACTTTGTAGCAATTGGTGGTGCTGCAGCTTTGATCGCCAAGAGTATTAAGAGTTACGAAGTCCTTGCGTATGAAGATCTGGGCTCGGAAGCCCATGCCAAGCTTATTGTCGAGGATTTCCCGGCAATCGTCGCGATAGACAGCGAAGGAAGAAACTTCTACGAAGTCGGACAACAACAATATAAGAGGTGACATCATGCTTAAGTTCGATATTCTCGTCATCGGAAGCGGTGGTTCTGGTATGCAGGCGGCTTTGGTCGCCTCCTCGCAACAGGGCCTTAACGTTGCTCTGATGTCCAAGGTTTTCCCAACACGTTCAGCAACGTGTTGTGCTCAGGGTGGAACCAATGCTGTCTTAAACAATGCAGACCCCACCGATACCATTGAAAAACACACCTTTGATACGGTCAAAGGGAGCGACTACCTCGGAGACCAGGATGCTATTGAGTATTTTTGCACGCATATGCCTGAAACAATTCGTGAATTAGACTATTACGGCGTTCCCTTCTCACGCCTTGAAAGCGGTACCATCGCCCAACGTCCCTTCGGAGGACAATCTGCTCCTCGGACTTGTTACTCTTCGGATAAGGTCGGTGCGGTTATTCTTCATACCCTCTACGAGCAATGTCTGAAAAACAACGTTAATGTCCTAGTCGAATGGCTCCTATTAGATCTTGTGGTTGAAAACGACCGGGTGACCGGTGTGGTCGCGATGGATATGAAAACTGGAGAAATTCAGGCGATCATGGCCAAAACCGTGGTACTAGCAACCGGTGGAGCCGGGCGAATGTACTGGCTGCGAACCACCAACCCCTTCGCGTCGACCGGAGACGGAATGGCTGCCGCGCTAAGAGCTGGAGTGGCCTTGAAAGACCCCGAGTTTGTGCAGTTTCATCCGACCGGTCTAGCGGGCACCGGAATTCTGATGTCAGAAGCATGCCGCGGAGAAGGCGGTTATCTCATCAATAATCAAGGGGAACGTTTCATGAAGCGTTATGCCCCAGAGAAGTTGGAGCTGGCCACCCGCGACCTCGTATCGCAAGCGATCGAAACAGAAATTAAAGAGGGCCGTGGCTTTGGAGAAGGAATGCAGGCTTATGTGCAGCTCGACTTGAGGCACTTAGGACGGGAAAAAATCTTGGAGCGTTTACCGCAAATTAGAGACCTAGCAATCACGTTTGAAGGAATTGACCCGATCGAGCAACCCATTCCAATCCGACCAAGCTGTCACTATTCCATGGGTGGTATCGACGTGATCGATTACAAAACCTGCGGAACCGTTCTTTCAGGGTTATATGCAACGGGTGAATGTGCTTGCCTGTCGATTCACGGGGCCAACCGCCTAGGGGGAAACTCCACGGCTGATGTCGTTTTGTTCGGCAAGGTCGCTGGAAAAGCAGCGGCGGAAGCCGCCAAAACCTTGGATTTCGGCAGTGAACAGAACGTCAAGGAACAGGTTCGCCAGTGGCAGAGTGGCTTTAATAAGGCAGTCACCCGTACAAACGGACCGTCCGTCGCCTCGATCCGAGACCGCCTCGCAGAAACCATGTGGTATAAGGTCGGCGTTTTCCGCAAAGAAAATGACATGGAAGAAGCGGATCAAGTCATTGACGAACTTATGGCTGAGTATAAGCACTGTGTAGTCGGTGATTCTTCCCAGGTTTATAACACCGCATTTATTCAGTATACCGAACTGGGGAACTTACTCTCAGTAGCAAAAGCCGTCGTGATGGGTGCCTTGAATCGTAAAGAAAGCCGAGGTTCCCATAAACGAGAAGACTATATGAATCGGGATGACGAGAACTTCTTAAAACACACCATCGTTATGAAACAAGGATCGAAGTATACACTCTCATATCGCCCGGTGGTCGTCACAAAGTACCAACCGGTAGAAAGGAAGTACTAATGCGTAAGGTAACGTTTAAAATCCAACGGTTCGATGGCCAAATAAGCTGGGTTCAGGACTACACCCTCGATTATCAACCCGGAAAAACGATTCTCTGGGCTCTCATCCAGATTAAAGAGATCCTTGACCCTAGTTTGAATTTTACGGCCTCTTGCCGGCATGCAATTTGTGGTGCCTGCGCAGTTCGGGTGAACGGCCAGGCCACACTTGCCTGTGAGACAACATTGGATAAAATGCTCCAACGCTGGGAGAGCGACACCTTGACGATTGCACCTCTCCAAAATTTTAGACTGATCCGTGATTTAGTCGTGGACTGGCAACCGAAGGCTGAGCGACTCGCCGAACTCAACCCTTGGCTCATGCCAAAGGATGAATTCAACAAAGAAGCAGGCTGCCGTCAAAGCCCGGAGGACTTTAAAAAGATTAACAAAAACTCGGATTGTATTCTCTGTGGTTGTTGCGCTTCAGAGTGTAACAAACTGAGTGGGAATAACAGTGATTTTTTGGAGCCTTTTGTTTTCGCCAAGGCCCAACGATTTGTGGCGGATTCGCGGGACAAGAACCCGGTTGAACGACTAAGTGCAGCTATCAACCATGGGGCTTGGAAGTGCCAGCATTGTCAGGAATGTGTTGCTAAATGTCCGAAAGGTCTATCTCCAGCTGAGGATATTTCTAACCTTCGGCAAGAGGCGATCGTCAAAGGACTTGTTGACCATGCAGGGGTTCGCCACGCAAAGGCCTTTCTCGATGACATCCAGAAGACAGGTCGCTTAAACGAAGGCATGATGGCAGTCAAGACGGACGGCTTCGTCAAATCCATCGGCAATATCCCGTTTGCCCTACGACTGATGAGCAAAGGGAAACTAAATCCAGCGCAAATGTTCCCGAAACCGATTAAGGAAGTGGCCGAAGTCCGTGCCCTCATTCAGGCCGTAAAGGAGACTGAAAAGGCAAGAAATTTTGCGAACGCAAAATGTGCTGAGGCTCTTACTGATTCAGACGCCGTGAGACCTAAGGAGGCTGCAAAATAATGAAATATGCATTTTTCCCGGGCTGCGTCTTAGAAGGCGCCAGCCAGGAAGCTTATACCGCGACGATGGAAGTGGCCCAGGCCTTAGGAATCGAGCTTGTTGAGATCCCGGGCTGGACCTGCTGCGGAGGATCTCACCTTCAGGATTATGATAAAGTTGCAGCCCTTGCGGTGAATGCGAGAAATATCGCTTTAGCAGAAAAGATGGGGTTACCCGTTCTCACCGTCTGTAATACGTGCACCTTGATGCTTCGGGAAGCTAAACATGAATTGGATAAGGGAGCAAAAGAGCTTGTCAATCCAGCCTTGCAACAAGCCGGACTCGAGTATAAAGGGACAAGCCCAGTAACCCACTTCCTGTGGATGTTGATTCGAGACTACGGTCTGGATAAACTGAAGAAAAAGGTTAAGAAGCCACTCACGGGAATGAAAGTGGCAGGATACTATGGTTGTCACATTCTCCGACCGCCCCACATCATGGGCTTTGAGGATCATGCCAATCCGCACTCCCTCGAAGATTTGATCCGGGCTTTAGGTGCGGAGCCGGTTCCGTTTGATGGTCGTTTAAAATGTTGTGGGTTCCATTCGGTCTTTACCAGCAAAGAAGATACCATGAAGGCAACGGGAAACATTAACCTGAGTGCCCTTGAGGGTGGTGCGGACTGTACAGTAACCCCTTGCCCGCTCTGTCAAATGCAATTGGATATGTATCAACCGGAAGGTAAGCGGGCGGTCAAGGCAAATGATGATATCCCGGCCCTCCACCTGACACAGTTGATAGGCTTAGCACTTGGTTATACAGCCGAAGAACTGGGTATGAAACGCCATATTATAAACACTGGAATCTTGCTTGCAGGAAAATAGGTTAAATATAAAAAAGGGGCTGTCTCAAAATAGAAATCTAATTTCTATGGAGAGGCGGGCCTTTCACCTTTAAAAAAAGCGAAAAGACGAGTCCAAAGACCCGCCTTCTAGTATCATGCAACTTGGAGACGGTTCTTGATTTGCATAAAGATGCTCAAACAAGCAGGAAAATGAGATCTGAATATTGAACCAAGAAGCATGATAAAGAAATAAACAGAATGCTAGAGAAAAATTCAACTTTTGGGGGGGTATTTTAAGATGGATTGACCTTATCTTTTGGAAGTAATGCAACCTCTAATATTTTAGGGGGTGTAACTTTGATTATTAACTTTTTCACTATTATCTTGGAATATTTAGGGAGGAGAAAACTTGAAAATAGAGAGAAAATTAATTTACATTGTGATTGGCCTTATCTTGGTATTTGGGTTATACCCGCTCAAAAGCGTCTATGCGGAGTCCTACATCAGGATTGGAGACACAACAAGATACTCGACAGCCGTGGCTATAGCCAAAGAGTATAACGCCGGTACCGCTCCAAACATTGTATTAACGACTGGAGATGGATTTGCAGATGCATTATCAGCAGCGCCTTTTGCATACCAATTAAATGCACCGGTGTTGCTTAGCTCGGATTCGGCCGAGACTTCTTCGGATGCCGTCAATTATATAAACAGTCACACTATAAGTTCGAGTGTTACTTATATAATAGGTGGGAATGTTAGTGTACCAGAGTCTATAAGTAATGCCCTAAAAACAAAGGTAATTCGCATTAGCGGCGGCGATAGGTATGCAACTAACTTAAAATTGGCTGTTGCAATGAACGTAACGAAAGGAACACCATTAGTCTTCGCGTCTGGTGAATCCTATCCAGATGCATTATGTATTGCGGGGATCGCTGCGCATAATGGATACCCAATTTTATTAATTGGTCCGCAAGGTTTAACACCGGAACTTACCGATTATATTCTAGCCGATGCTCCTAAGACTATGTATTTTATTGGGGGAGACGCTGTTTTACCAATGAAGATACAAGAAGCGTTAACGAGTGCATTACCCGCTGCATCAATACTTAGGTTAGCAGGTAATGATAGATATGAAACAGCTGCAGCAGTAAATAATGCTTTTGAGTCAAGGCCTTCCAAAGTCTACATAACTACGGGCGCAGATTTTGCAGATGCACTGGCGGCGAGTTCCTTAACGGCTAGAGATCAGGCTCCCCTGATTTATGAGGAGCCCTTAAGATCAGGCGCTCCCTTAGCTATGGATAGATACTTAAATGCGGTTTATTCATCGGGGAGTACACCGTCTGTGGTAGCGTTGGGGGGAACTCACGCTTCTCCTGATTGGATAGTATCAGAAGTTGCGAGCACATTATCAGGTGCAATTCCCGATGCGTTAGCTAAATTCAACTCAATTGGAAGTAAGGACTTCGTAAAATTAGCGGACTATGTGCCCAATGCTCTATATGATATCCGATACATGACGACTAATAACTTCATGAGTACGGTATTGTACCCATCAATCTATATCCCCACGGTTCGGAAGGACATGGCTTTGCGCTTAGCCACTGTAGCGACTAATTTGTTTCCCAAAGGGTATAGATTGAAATTTTGGGATGCTTACCGTCCAGCGTCCGCTCAACAAAAGATGTGGGATTATAGACCCGATGCAAACTATATAGCAAATCCTAGTGGGTGGGGTTCGAACCACGAACATGGAGGAGCGGTTGATGTAACATTAACAGACCTAGCGGGTAATGAAATTCAAATGCCGACAGACTTTGATGATGCCACAACAAAAGCAAGTAGAAGTTATTCTCAGTGTACCTTAGAACAGAAAGCAAATGCCTTAATATTGCAAAACGCAATGCAGGCACAAGGCTTTGTAGGCTTATCAACGGAGTGGTGGCATTTTGACGATACAGACGTTGCCAATGATCCGTTAGAAGATAATGCTGCACCTATTGACCTTCCTTCACCTTCATTCGTGCCACAAGCAACGGTTATGATATCCGCGACGGGTGATAATACACTCGCGAACGGATACCAATTTGGTTATAGTGGATCATTTAACGAATCCTATGATAATAACGGACCAAGTTACTTTTATCAAAAGGTTCATAAAATCTTAAGTCAAGGCGATTTAAGCCTAGGCAATTTAGAAGGGGTATTAACGACAGCTACAGTAAGAGTGGATAAAAGCGCTCAAGGAGAACAAGCATTTTGGTTTAAAGGCCGTCCGGTATATGCTTCTGCACTTTTAAAACAAGCACCCTATGACGCTGTAAATATTGCTAATAACCACTCAAGAGACTATATGGATACTGGATTCTATGATACTGTAAAGGCATTGGAAGAAGCTGATGTAGGCTATTTCGGTTATGGGCATATGTACACGACAACTCGAAAAGGAGTAAAAATAGCAGTTTTAGGTTACAACGTAATAGGAGAAACGGAACAATTTATTGATCCTAATGATAATACAAAGTTGGTATCCGGACGACAACAAGAAGTTATAAATGCTGTGAAAACAGATATTGCAGCTGCTAAAAGTCAAGGGAATCAGCTTGTTGTTGTCTATTATCATTGGGGTACTGAGGGAAATAATGGTGTTGATGAATACCAAACAGCGATAGGACATGCGACAGTTGATGCTGGAGCTAATCTTGTTTTAGGGGCGCATCCCCACGTACTTGAACCGACGGAAGTATATCATGGAACACCCATAGTATACAGTTTAGGCAACTTTGTATTTGGCGGAAACTATGAATTATACGATCCTGCAACAGAAATTAGTCAGACAACGTTCACCTATGTCAATGGTGAGTTATGGTCTACGTCAAATAAATCTATACCTTGTTTAATATCGTCATCATCGAGTGTGAATGATTTTCAACCAGAGTTGAATTGGTGAGAAACAGTTTAACTGATACAACATAACCCAGGAACTGGGTGCTGGCTTTTGGAGTTTATAAATACGTTTTCATTAAATTATTATCAGATTTAATGCAGCGATGTTGATAGACTGGGCGACCGACAGAACCATAGATAACTTCCATGTCGAGGACTCCAATTTCCGTAAGAAAGCTTAGGTATTTACGCATCGACACCCGTGAAACTCCGACGCGGCTAGCCATTTCTTCCGTGGAAAACGAGCGTTCCTTCATTTCCTGTATGTTTTCCCAGACAGTCTTCAAGGTATTTCGGGTTAGCCCTTTCGGCAAC
>JAJYAS010000862.1 GCA_021779415.1 Bacillota bacterium | reverse complement strand
TTTGATATCTATCAACATATAATGTACCCATGAATCAAGACAAAATTTCCGGGATTTTAAGTGAACCTGATATAATAAAAGACAGGAAACTGTCGGGGAAGAGGGTTCACATAAAATGGGGAGAAGGCAATTTACCGCTGAATTCAAAACAAAAGTCGTACTGGAAATTCTCAGAGAAGAAAAACAGATCGGCGAACTTGCAGCCGAACATGGGCTTAGTCCTAATCAATTACGAAACCGGAAAAAGGAATTTTTGGAAAACGCTGTAAAGGTGTTTTCAGAGAGCAAACAAGAAAAAGATCTTCATGCCAAAGAACGAGCGATGGATGAGGAACGAAATGAACTCATGGCAAAGGTCGGTCAACTCACAATTGAGAATGACTGGCTTAAAACAAAATCTAAGCAAGTGCTTGGGACCGACTGGGAGACTAAGTCTGGTTTCAAGAAATGATAAACTACCGGTTAGCAAGCAGTGTGAGCTGCTTGAAGTTAACAGAACTAGTGTCTACTATACGCCGGCAGAACCTGATAGAGATCGCGAAAATGGGATTAAAAATAGGCTTGACTACTGGCATACAAAGATGCCATATCTCGGAGTAAGGAAACTGCGCATCAAGCTGCAGAATGAGGATCACATTGAAGTTGGTCGTAAATTCATCAAGCGCTGTATGGATGAAATGGGAATCTATGCCGTCTATCCAAAACCAAACCTATCCAAGCGTAATATGAAACATAAAATATATCCGTATCTGTTAAGAAATCTTGTGATTAATCGGCCAAACCAGGTGTGGTCGATTGACATCAGCTACATCAGGATGGGCAGAAGCCATATGTATCTAACCGCCATCATCGACTGGTACAGTCGTTACATTGTAGGATGGGAACTATCAGATACGCTCGACACAGCACCGGTCTTGGCTGCGGTTAAAGAGGCCATCATCAAATATGGCAAACCGGAAATTATCAATTCTGACCAGGGCAGTCAGTTTACAAGTGATAAGTACTCAGAGCATCTAAAAGCGGCTAGCATCAGACAGAGCATGGATGGCAAGGCCCGTTGGGTTGATAATGTTATCATCGAGCGCTGGTTTAGGAGTCTGAAAACTGAGCGAATCTACCCATATGAATATCTGACACCGAAAGCTCTGAGGATGGGACTTCGAGAATACATCGGAGAATACAATACCGAACGACCACATCAGACACATAACTACCTGACTCCGAAAGAAGTCTACTTAGGAAGAAAAGCGGCTTAAGCCTACGGATCATGTGATTCCAGTAAGAGACGATTCCACACTATTACCCGTTATCAACACATAACGATTGGAAATATCAGGTTCACGATAAAACTGAAAAACATTGTCTTGACAAAGGGGACATTGTAATCGTAGCACCGAGATATTTAGGGTCTCTAGCAAGTTCCATCAACGTATGTCCTGCTGATTTAATTAAGAGGGAATAAATTAGTGCTTGATTTTGGAAAACAAGGGTGTTAAGTTCCTGAGGTATTGTAAATACAACGTGGAAGTAACCGACCGGTAAAAGCTTAGACATCTGAGCCTTAACCCATTCCTGTTGAACAGAATGTTGGCATTTTGGGCAATTTCTGTTACGACAGGAATTGAAGGAAACCTCCTTAACACCACATTCCGTGCAAACCTGAACATGAGAACCAAGGATGGAGGTTCGACAAAGTCGAATCATATGAAATGCTTTGGCTTGAGCTGGAGAAAGACGCTTAAGTTGAATGTGTTTAAAAATATCCTGAAGTTCAGGCATCCGAATCACGTCCGTCGAGAGGACTTCTTACAGAGGAAATATGCTAAGTAGATAGGTGGATATAGGATAGAAGATCAGTGGGTCTTGCGTCAGCCCTCGCGGGACGGACACGTCGGAAATCCCGGGGAAGTTATACGTCATGTTGGGTTGATTTTTTATATTTGATAGCGATGTTTGGGGTCTTATAATTTACTGAGAGGAATTCATAGATAATGTTAGGAACTAGAAAAGGATTGATTTACCTCAGTTTTGTCATAGTCGTAGTTATATTAGGTTTGAGTTCCAGACTTTTTTCCACATATCTACCAAGGTGGGTCAACTTATATTTAGGAGATTGTCTATGGGCACTCATGATATTTCTTACTGTTGGACTATTATTTAAAGCGAGAGATACTAAGTGGGTTGCGGTGGTTGCGCTGGTGTTTTGCTACTCTATTGAGGTAAGTCAGCTCTATCATTCACAGTGGATTGATACTATTAGAAATACAAGGATAGGTGGACTTGTATTAGGCCGAGGGTTTTTATGGAGTGATCTAATTTCATATTCAATTGGAATTGCGATAGGCACAGTATTAGATAAACTGATTCTTTCATATCATAGGGATTAGGGATCATGAGTAAGCTCATTGATGAAGAAGATTTTTGCATAATGTTCTCTGCCACACGACGTATAACAGCGTATTCCAAAAATCCGAGATAATGTAAATGTGATGTAAATGTAACAACCAGACTTCGGGAATACGCGGAACGTTAGACGACATGGCTTGGTCTTTAATTTGGTAGTAGGGGGTCGGGCATAATTTATAAGGCAATGGCAATATACTTTATGAGTGGAACAGGAAACTCTTTCCGAGCA
>JAJYAS010000049.1 GCA_021779415.1 Bacillota bacterium | reverse complement strand
ACATTTTTTCGGTAAAAGGAGTTTCAAGAAAAGTCGGCGCGATGCAGTTGACATTAATGTTATCAGGGGCTAGCTCAATAGCCAAAACCTTTGACAATTGGGTGACACCACCCTTACTCGCGGCATAAGGTGCACGTTTATAATAGCCAACAAAGGCCATTTGCGATGTGATATTTATGATCTTCCCGTACTTTTGCTGCACCATTTTTTTTCCTACTGCTTGGCAGCAGAAGAAAGTTCCTTTTAGATTTGTATCAATAACCTTGTCCCAATCATCTTCCGTAACCTCTAAAGACGGTTTGGGTATATTGATACCTGCACTGTTGACTAAAATATCTAGTTGACCCCAAGTTTCATAGGCTTTTTCGACTAGGGAATAAATTTCATCCACTTTTGAAACATCAGAAGGTAACGTACAACAACTCCCGCCCATAGCCGAAATTATACGTTTAGTTTCCTCTAGATCGGCAATACTTCGGCTAGTTACGATGACCTTGGCCCCATTCTTTGCTAGAGCGACAGCTACAGTTCTACCAATACCACGCCCGCCTCCAGTAACAAGAGCAATTTTTCCATTCAGGTCAACTGTTACGACATTAGACAAATTATCAATCACGACACCATCACCTCACCTCTCATAGTTCCTATTTTTTCTTGCACTTTTCGCAGGGGCACAAATCAAGAAAACATTTTCTCAGAAATAAATAACTGATGTTGTACTCCATCACTTTTTGCAGCCTTACATCAGCTTTCTCGAGCAATAACTACCTATTTCCCAAATAACCCTTGGCGATGAGCCTTTAAGTACTTCATGCTGAATTCATCCTTACCTAACAAAAGCTGAGTGGCATAAACAAATCCCATCATGGTATTATCCAAAGGATCCAGAATATATGCATCCATTCCCATGCCCATCGTAAGCATCATAAAGGACTGATTAAGCACTTTACGATTAGGCAAGCCGTAGGACACATTACTCAGGCCGCAAATCACATGAACAGCAGGGAAAATTGCTTTAATTTCCCTTACGGCCTCCAAAACTTCAACTCCGACTTGATCCCCTGTACTGACAGGCTTTACTAGTGGATCAAGATAGATATCGTCCTGAGGTACGCCAGCATGCTTCAAATCACTAACTAGCTTATGTGCAACCTTGATACGGTCTGCCCCTGTCTCGGGCATACCTGAATCATCCATACAAAGGGCAATAATTTTCGTTTTATATTTGACGACGAGGGGAATTATCGCTTCAAATCGTTCCCGTTCACCTGAGATGGAATTAATCATAGGCGGTCCGTATTTACATGCTGATAGCCCTCTTTCCAAGGCAACAGGATTAGGACTATCAATACAGAGTGGGGCCATTACCTTTTCCTGAATTGTTTTTACCAGCCATTCCATAGTTTCTGTTTCATTATCAACCATCGTTCCACAGTTCACATCAATATAATCCGCCCCAGAATGGAGTTGTTTTTCTGCAATCTCCTGAATGTAGGCGTGGTCTCTATTTTCAACCGCCGATTTAATTAATTTGCGACTTGTATTAATTAACTCACCAACAATTAACATATCCAAATCCCCTTATATATTTAATAACTGTTTACACAGGTCAGTTGCAGAAGCAGCATCTTCGGCAAACCCGTCAGCACCAATCTTTGTTGCAAATTCTTGTGATACAGGTGCTCCACCAACTATCACTTTGATCTTATCCCTGATACCCTCATTTTTAAATACTTCAATGGTCTCCTGGATAGCCGGCATTGTTGTTGTCAACAGGGCAGAAATAGCCACTATATCGGGTTGATATTTTTTTATTGCTTCAACAAAGCCTACAGGGTTAATATCTACACCAATATTAGCCACTGCAAAACCAGCGCTTTCCATCATCATGCTTACAAGATTCTTCCCGATATCATGCAGGTCTCCTTTGACTGTGCCAATTACAACCTTACCAATGGCTGGCATATCACCATCTGCTATTAATGGCTTAACAAGTTCCATGCCTACTTTCATAGCCCTTGCAGACATCAAAACCTCCGGTACATACATTTCACCATTTTTAAATAATGGTCCTACAATATTCATTCCCCCGATAAGACCTTGATTTATAATTTCCCGGGGATCTACCGCTTCCTTAATTAGTTGCTTTACCTGTTCCTCAACTCCTATAGCATTTCCGCTTAGTACAAATTGAGCTAATTCCTCAAATGGTGACATTCAAATTCCTCCTAGACGTTATTTAGATTATTAAACTTGCAAGATTTATGCCAATTTGTTGATTGGAACCTTCCACTTGTTTCGTTATGAAAGACTTATTAACGCTGCCGTGATGATGTGGTTAATCATCCTGCGACGTATTCTCACCCCGAGATAACTTATTTATGTCTTTGATTGCATCGACATTCATTTTAAACGCTTCTGTCAAAAGTGCCGTGATTACCGTGACAACGTAGTTAGCGCCTTTATTTAGCACCTGCGGAATGGCGCTCTGGGTGCTTGCTAAGGTACCGATTTTAATCCCCTTCTTGTGTGCTCGTTCATATAAATTGTTGATAACACGTTGCACCTCTGGATGCTTTGGTCCTTCATCTTTATAACCCATGTTAATTGCCAGGTCTAAAGGACCAATAAATGCAACATCTATCCCCTGTACACTCATTATCTCTTCAAAATTCTTAACTGCTTCAGGAGTTTCGATATGAACGGCTATCAGAATATTATCATCTGCTGAATCCAGGTAGGTTTTGCCACCGTCCTTGCCATAGCGTGCAGCGCGGGTAGAATAAGCCGTTCCTCGTTGGCCTGTCGGAGGAAATTTTGCCCTTCGTACAACCCTTTCAGCGTCCTCTTTATTGTTGACCATCGGAACTTGTATCCCTAGTGCTCCCCTATCTAGTACCTTCTGAATACTTGAATTATCGTAATCAACCCTTACAATGGGGGCAATACCTGAAACTTCAGCTGCTCTAATCATATTTTCCATCTCTGCCGGGTTAAACCAGCCATGTTCATTATCTATTACTATAAAATCAAATCCCGCGTATCCCATCATTTCCACAATTGCAGGTGCGTAAAAACCCATAAAACAGCCTAATACTGGTTCGCCATTGAATATTTTGTCCTTTACATTATTGTTCATCAGTTGTTACTCCTTTTGCGCACGCTGTGCGCTTCATACATATTTCCTTGAAACCATCGCTCCTGCGATGCGATGTAAGCCAACCGAATTACCTCATGCGAACGCTTCTGGGGAACAACAGCATGTCGGTAACCCCTTCTTTAATACCATTCATACATTGTCAATTAATGCAAAATTTATGCCAAGTAGGGTTAACTGTTTAAAATACTAAACCCATATCCAGAACTATGCACCGGGAGGCAAAATCGTTTACTCCAGGTGCATTACTGAAATCCTTAGTATTTGTTACTTTGGTGTCAAAAGAAAAGTTTCAGGAAGGGGCTATGTAAATCAAATCAAACAACATTTGCTTAGCAATTACTAAATCCAGTGACTTTTCGCCTTCTTGTACAGGATCCAAACAGCCTAGCGTATGTGTGCATTTTACTGACAGCGAGGTTGCACAGGTTGGTTCTTTCCACTTCTATCATCAATTCGAAACCTGCTCCTGTGGATTTCTCCCTTAGTCAAACAGAAAAATCTGCTTTCGGATATGAAGCAGATTTTTACTATGAATTGCTTTGACCTGAGCTATATGCTCAGAGTAAGGACCTCCGCAATCGGAAATAACGAATACATAACGGCAGAAGAAATTGTTCGCGATCCGGACGCTTTGAAGAATCCCCCCTGTATTACGATAGTTGTCGTAGGGGCTAAAGCAGAGAAGTTGACAATTTTTAGGTATATTTTTAAGCAATGCTATTGTACCGGTTCGACCCAACTTACAATATACTCACAGTCGAGCGGTGCACTAATGCGTGGATCACTGATCTGCCATTTTCCATCGATACCCTGTTCTTGGGCAGTCAGTTCAAAATGACACATAGCAATCCCCATATCCACTCTTTGCAAATCAAAAGCAAAATACTTTGCATAACCCTTAGTATGTTGGAGATAAAAATGACACTTATTCATATCCTTGATGATTCTCCAGGGTTGCTTATTCGAAGCTGAGGGGGCCAGACGAAGCATTTCTAAAGGGGTCAAATATTTCCCAGCCTCCGACTCAGATAACCGTTGCTTGAAATCACCCTTGAAAAAAAGTTCTGACCATTCTTTTCTGTTTTTAGATCCGGCGGTCAATCTAAAAGCAGAATCAATCCAGCTTTTTTTACTGCTGGCATAGCCTATCGGGGTGATGCAAGGCAGTATCTCGTGATCTTTTTGCTCAATCGCTTTGCCAAATTCGCTTTTTTTAAAAGTACCCCCAAGCCAACAAGTGCCCAAGCCCAAAGACGTTGCATGTAAAATTACCAGCTCAAGGCAATAGCCAAAATCCTCCAAATCATGTTCAGCCTTTTCGACTACGGCAACGCCATATGTCGCGGCGCCTTTGATTACTCCATAAGTCCCAAGCTTAGCGTTTGATTCCTTAAGAGCAACTTCGCTATCAAGCAAATTTAATCTTAAAGTCCCTCCAAATGGTCCCCTTAGAGTTGAAGAGAATCGTTGCAATGACTCTTTTATCTCAGATGACACGAGCTGCGCTACATAGGTCCGGACAGATCTTCTATTTTTGATTATTTCAGAGATTGCTTTGCCAAATAATTGTTCGTCAGCCATTCTAAAACCTCCCTAGGAAGATCGGCAGATGCAGCAGTGTATCAATCACAGGCCTGCCTGTTGCTTTTTCGACCGCTTCTTTATATCCTCTCAGCTGCGGTACATGTTTTTGTGTCATCGGTTCGCTCAAACCGAAGTTCAGGTAAAACGATTCTAATTTCCTTTTCTGCGTTTTCCTTCTGCCAGTAGACTATAAATCTGATTTTCGCTGTTTTTGGTACATTGTTGTTTTTTTGCTTTCTATCCTCTATTTGTTTTATCAACTGTTTTGAGAATTTTAATACCACTTGTCCTTTTGAATTACGGCAACAATCTCTATCAATCGAAAGTTCATCTCCGGCATTCAGTTGCGAAACTAGAGGTTGAATGGATGAAAAAAAGTCCAGCCATACATCTTTATAAGTTAAATGCATCGCCAATTGACAGGGTGGCAAGTAATCTTCCCAATCGTTAACTCGTTCCAGCCCTTCTGTTTTGATAAATTGAAGATAATTGTCATTATAGTGGATGCTCAGGTTACGTTTCGCCCTTGTCATAGCAACATACAACTGCCGGATAGCTTCCTCCGATCTAAGTTTAAATTCATCGAGCATCAGAAACACATTGTCAAACTCCCGTCCCTTCGCCTTATGAATCGTCGAGACAAAGATTGTTTCGCTGTTTCCGCCCAAGAAATCTTCCAGTTTGGATTCGCGGATAAAAACTTCCAGATCTGATTTGTATTTACTTTTTGGATTCGTCACCTCGAAATCTTTGATGAGGTTAAGGCACACCTCTCGATTTAAGCTCTTGCCAAACCTTTCACTTAGCTTGCGTTTGGCGTCTTCCCAGACATCCTCGTTAATCACATAAATGTCTTCCGCCAAATTAAGCCGGCTTAGAAAAAACCGAACTTCCAGAAGATTATACAAATTAAATCCATCATTGGACTGGATCAATTTTGCCTGCATCCCATGCTTCACAAGCAATCCCGTGATCTGTAAAGCTTCTTCATTCGTCTTAGTCAAAACACACGTCGTTCCTGTCAGACCCTCTGAGAGGATATCATCGACTAAGGGGGTGATGAGGTTAGAACTCGCATATTGCACCAGTTTGATTTTTCCGTTGTCACCCTGTACCGCAGTGATTGGCGTATCCTTTAATCTATGCGGGATCTTCTTCACAAATTGATTTGTAAAATCAACGAGGTTGCGTTTACTCCTGTAGTTTTCAACCAGTTCATAGAGGACAGCTTTTTGTTCAATCAGCTTCACCATGTATTGGGAACTTGCACCTCTGAATCCAAAAATATTCTGGTCATCATCTCCAACTGCAATGACGCGCATTTCCTCGTTCTGTTCCATCAAAGCGTTGATTAACGCAAACTCGTTAGTATCCATGTCCTGGGCTTCATCAATGACCAACACCGTTTTCGTCACTCTACCTTGTTCAACTTCTCCACTTTTAATTTTCTTGATCGCTTGTTGCACTATATCGCCTGACTTTTCAAGCGTACCAACCTTCCCCAATAAATCAAAGCAGTAAGAATGGAAGGTTTTGATCTCGATGAAGTTAGCAGCATTGCCAATCAGCTTCAGCAAACGCTTCTTGAATTCCGTAGCTGCCGCCCTTGAAAACGTCACCATCAGCAATTGTTCATGCTTCACATCTTCCATTAATAGCAATGACGCCAGCTTGTGCACCAAAATTCGCGTCTTGCCGCTTCCCGGACCGGCTGCTACAACAATGTATTTTGATTCTTTATCGTTAATAATCTTTAATTGGGTTGGTGATAATTCACTAAAAAGTTGTTTGAACTTAGTGGGTGTAATATTTTTCTTAATTTCATTTTCGCGGCTGCCCTTAAAATATTTATTGATAAAGGAAGTGTAATTTAGGTGAAAGTAATCTTCCACAAATTGTAGAGCGTCTGTATAATCACTGATCATTTTCCTGGCGTATTCTCCGACGATGTGAATTTGCTGTACTTTGTTTTGGTAAAACTGATCTAGCTTCTGATAATCCTCCGCTTTGTAACGCTTTCTATTGTCCCTCTCAACGCGTTCAATCGTGAGAGCATTATAGAGAACCATAAACCCGCCCTCAATTTTTAACGCTTCAATTCTTGATAAGTAAAAGAGCGCATCCTCTATATCTTCGGAACTAGCTTTTGCGTTAATGAGAATAAATCGTCGTTCAAACTCATCTTTCAATTCAGAGATCGAAAACTGAACTAACACTTCCTCTTTATTGGTTTCCTCATCCTCCGCCAGATCTGTATTGCTAAGCTCGTACAGATACTCCACAATAAATTGGGCTATGTCTTGACGCTTAGTAAACTTTGCTTCAAGTTTTTCCTTTTCATACAGGCAAAGAACCGCAATATGGTTCTTGGAATGAACGACGGTTTGTTTTTTTATCCAGTGTTTGATCGCCCAGAAATTGAGGATGGTTTTTATCTTATTCGGTGTTACGTCTTTACAGCCATCTTCTTCGGCCAGTTCGTTAATCTCTTTAATATGGTATACTTTTTCCTCATCTTCTAAAATAGTGAGTAAAAATTTCTCGATTTGCCAAAACGATTTCAGGACGCTGAGTGACCGGTTTCTATTCTCCTTTTTCTTGATATAGGCCGTTAAATCTTTTGTGTGAGCTAAAATCTTTTCTTCAATGAGAAGATTTATAACTTCTATTACTTCCTCTTTGACAATTCCTAAGTGGTCTGAGATATAATCAATTCTCGATTCAGCTTGTTCATTGCTGGAGTGTTTTCTGCTTTTACTCGAAAGAAGTTTCTTTATGATTCGTGCTGCGTTTACTCTTTGCTTTGCATCAAATCTATCCGATGTGTTTATCTTAGCGATGGCTTCCTGAGCATTCTTGGCAAGAATGCTGTCCGCAAATAATCTAGGCATATTCTGTCCACGCTTCAGATAACCGGCTTCTTCTAAAGCTGCAATGGCTGTAGTTACCCTTGTTTCGATTTCCATGATACTATCGTCCCAACCCGCCTTCCGAGCAATTTCCAAAGCGGATTGAGATACTTTGGACCGTAATCTAGTAAGGTCTTTAATTGCTTTCCATACTTGCTGGATTTCCTGGATACTAAGTTTGGTTTGGTTCAGAAGAATAAAATGCTTACTCAGGTCTTCATCATTGAACAACACAAAACAATCGGCAGAGATATTTTCATCTCGCCCAGCCCTTCCTGCTTCCTGAATATAATTCTCAAGCGAATCAGAAATATCGTAGTGAATGACCATGCCAACGTCTTTCTTGTCTACTCCCATTCCGAAAGCAGAGGTCGCAACCATGATTTGGAGCTCTCCTCTAATAAATGCATCTTGATTTTCAGTTTTTTCGTTCTTCTCCATCTTGCCGTGATACGGCTTGGCCAGATAACCATCGTCTGTTAATCTTTGTGCCAACGTATAGGCCCTTCTGGTGCGTGAAACATAAATAATGGTCGGACAGTTCTTTTCTTCAATCAAGTTCCTCACGGTATTATATTTCTCTTCTTCGCCCTCTTTCTCAATCACTTTATAGCGAAGATTGCTGCGTGAGGCACTAGAACTGTAAACCTCAAGGTCAAGAGATAGCTTTCCCTTGAAATAATCTCGAATATCCTCGATAACCTTTTGTTTTGCTGTAGCGGTAAAACAAGAAACGGGAATTGCAGCTTCGAAATTTTTCTTTTCCTGGAGTGATTTGATAAAGTCGCCAATATATAAATAGTCAACTCTAAAATCCTGTCCCCATGACGAAAAGCAATGTGCTTCGTCGATCACGAACCGAACAACATTTCTTCCTAAAAGCAAATGTTCAATTGTCTTGGAACGTAAAGACTCTGGCGAGATATATAGAAGGGAAGCAGACCCATCTCCAACTCTTTCAAATGACTTTGCCCTTTCAATCGGGTCAAGCAAACCATTAATCGTAACTGCATCTGTAATACCCACTTTTTCCAGATTATCAACTTGGTCTTTCATCAACGATTGCAACGGGGAAATAACGACCGTCAAACCCCGTGCATTGATCCCACTCATTAATGCCGGCACTTGAAAAGTAATTGACTTCCCACCACCTGTAGGAAACACCGACAAGAGTGATTTATTAGCAACGGCGGCCTTGACAGCCGTCTCCTGTAAAGCTTCACCTGCATAGGTTCTATAAGCATCAAATCCGAAGAATCGCTTCAAACCTTTATGAATATCCAGAGCCTCATTGCAGTACGCACAACCACTTAAACACGGGTTGTTTCTTAATAAAAACATAATCCGTTCAACGGCTGGATAATTTTTTATAACCCATGGTGGAGTAATAGAATACAGACTATTGGTATTGATCAAAGCCAAACAGTAAGCTAATTCAATAGGATGTTCCAATATAAAACTTGGAAGATTTGCCTGCTCACATATTTTAGAATGAAACGTTTCCTGAATCACTTTTTCAATATTAAGATTAAGATTATCTCCTTTAAAGTCAAGGAAATGAAAAAAGGCGGAGAACTCCTTTTTGTCTTTTAGTAGATAATAGAAAATTTGTTTTAAAGGATTTCCCACCTGTTGAAATGCCGACACCTCATCAAAGAAAAGATCTTTGGCTTTGATTGAATCATTTAACGGGTTGTTGGTATCCTCTGTTTGTAACTTATCATCCTTGAGGAGAGCATGATAAGGTTTGGTCGGAAACAACAGAGGAGAAAGAAACAAAGTATCTATCGAATTTGCATCACTAATGCCAGCGGCCCTAATTGCATTTTGCATGTATTTTAAATCATGATTGAGAATGTTGTGACCGCAAACATACTGTGAACCGTGGATAAATTTAACAAAGTTGGCAATGGAAGTAGAGTGAAATGAGCTACCATCTCCCTTGATACTACCGATATCAAGAATTCTCCCACTCTTTGGTTCAATTTCAGTATCAAAAAAGGCGATGGATCTCACATTCTCCCCCCCTTCCGAATCTGTTAATTTTCTAGTTCAGTTTAGACGCGCGCCATTATCTTCTTTAAGTTGTTGTTATGTTGATGAAAGGACATCATAACTGTTACATCTTTCTTTTTCGCCAAAACTTTCCAATATTCCTTCTTAGATTTCAGCCTCTGAAGCGGCAACTTTGTTTATCCCGTTATAATTGTAACCACTTTTCTGAGGTTATAATATAGACATAAGGTCTCATATATTGGGAAACCGGGATGCTCTTACATCCCGGTTATTTTACTCAGTGACATAGTTGGCATTCTGTTAATGTTAGCCTTAATTTCCCGGTAAGCAGGCTACACCTTGGGTACCCGTTTTTCCAATGCAGCTAAACAACCTGCGGAGGGGGAGATGACCCTTAGGCTTCGTTCATAAAACCTTTTCTTTAACAAGAGGTTTACTTTCAACAGCACCCTCTAGCCCGGTCGAAGATCCCCCTCTGACAAGTGGGCTTTACCAGCGGACGACTATCCCGCGGCGTCCGCTCTACCCTACAGCTTCGGCTAAGATATCAGTAGCCTCCTCCATTGCCGCCTCCATAGGAATGGCAGCAAGCACAAGCTTTACCAGCCGATGCCCGGCATTAAGTGAAGCCTTATGAAAGACCATCCCCCTGCTGCGCAAAGACTCCCAAGTTTGCTTTCTACAAGGATAAACGAGGCAGCTGACAATCTCCCGATCATCTGAAAGATTGGCATAAGCCAATACCTGCAAAAGATCCGCACGGTGTCGCTCCCGCAACTCATGCTCAAGGTTAATCCAACGTTCCCGGTTGAGCTCTTCCCAGTGGCCTTTGTACTTAGCGTCAAAAATAATAGTCTTACTCCCCCCACTATTTCCCGGTACGTTTTGCAAAAGGACATCCGGCAACAAATATCTCTGGGAACCCAGATACGGTGGTTCCCAGCTCAGGGGGGCAATGGTTTCCCGCTTCCGGCCTATCTTTAAGACCCCGCCGACCCGCTTAACAAGAGATGCTGCCACCGTCTCCACCCAAGCCTCGAAAAACTCCTCCATAGCCATAATCCAAGGAAGTCCCTGTAAATCAGCGATTCCCGCAAGGCCCCGGTCGTCGATGGTCCATCCCATGGCCTGTAAGCCTTCGCGAAATACCTGTGTCTTAAGCGGGCCTCGAAACCAGGCATCCATTGCTAAGGGTGACGGGGTCTTTGGCGCTACTCCGCGTACCCTTTCCAGCAAACTCTGGCACAGGTCGATTAGCTGCACAACAACCATCCCGGCTGTTCGCTGGCTTTCCAAGGCTGCCAATTGCTTTTTGAGCGTAAAGTGGATAGAAGCTTTTAAATCCCTGTCATCTCTTAAATCTGGAAAACGACAAGGAACCTGTAGAAAGGCGGCTTTTGGCAAATTATTTGTAGCATAGCGGGTCCAATTAACTCCTCCCCTTGGCGCCGACAATTCCGCTTCCGTAAACTCAAAGCGACGATCCAATTTATCCAACATCGCTTGAATACGCAG
>JAJYAS010000861.1 GCA_021779415.1 Bacillota bacterium | reverse complement strand
CCGATCTTTTAACCATACGTCTACGAAAACATGCTTATGCTGAATTAATTATTTTCAGGTGAGTGACAAATTCTCTAGGATAACGAAAAGACACCTTAGCAGGGTGTCTTTTCGTTGTACAGTCAGAAAGTATAAACTTGCGTTGCATACTTTCTAAGCATAAGTGCAACTAAGGCGACCGCCTTCGCTAAGGCTGCAAGAAGGCTAATTCGTGCGAAGACAGTGTCTTCGGGCGCTAGCCAAGTTTTCTTTATCTCTCGTTCTTTGCAGAGTCCTGTTATAATTTAGAATGATTGGATGAACGAAGTTTGGTAATCTTCAATGTTCATATTATACGTAGCCTGGAATGCTTGGTCCAAATCCTTCTGATTGGCCGCAGCAAGAAAAGCCTTAAACTGGTTTGCTCCGTGTTGTTTAACCAAGGCTTCGACTGCCATGAAATCCTCGTACTCAACATTGTAATTAGCATTAATGATATCTTGTTCCGATGCGGTTAAAGGCAGCATCTGTCCAGAACTAGCTGCTTGCAGAACACTCATTTGCTGGGATAGCATTTCATTCATAGTTTCTACAGAATCAAATTTTTGTTCGGCCAGCAGACCATCGCGCCAAGCCGCTCCTTCATTGATCCATGTAGGGAGTTTATCCCCTAAGCCCATTTGGTTAAAGGTAACATGCGTTAGTTCGTGGGTAAGGACATTGGCCAATTCAGAGAGGTCAATGACGTTGTAAAGTGGGATCCAAATATCAGAACCCACGGTTATTCCTCCAGTTTTTTCGGTGTAGGCAGGTATGGAATCCTCGGGGGCTCCAGCTTCGAGCAGAGCGTCCCCATAACTTTTAGAACTTGAAAACAGGACGATGCTCGTGGCCTGACTAGGAACCGCATTAACGTACTGCTTTAAGATAGGCAAGGTTGTCTGATTGATGATATCCACAGCTGCACTGATTACATTTTGAGTTACTGCACTGTCTCCGGCATTTACGCTAATATTTGATACCGCCACTTGTGAAAGACCAGTTCGCTTTCTAGATAATTTTTTCGAAAACGAAGATGTAGCGGGTTTGCGAGTATTTAAGTTTTTAACTTCTTGGGTGCTAGGCATTGGCACTGGTGGTTTGTGCATAGACATTTGGGCGCTCAAGGCGAGTCCTGCAATTATCGAAAGCATATTATGTCACTCTCTCTTTCTGCTGTTTTATACTATAGAACCGCTTGTTGATTTGAACTATTCTCTGTTCATAACAAAAATCCTGTCCAAGGTATTAATCTCCATAAAATCTTAAGGCCTCTATCACATTCTTATTAAACTTAAGTTGTATTCTTATCATGGGTCGAAAGGAAGTACGGTTGTAGGACTTGGCTAAAGGCCACGTGAACAACGAAAAATTGTAATGAACAGGAGGACAAATCAATAAATGCAAAAGATAATTAAGGGCCAAGGAACTCATAGAAAGGCTTGGATAATAGTTGGGTCATTACTAATGGTGGTGATGATTGGAGCTAGTGGTTGTAGTTCCACTCAAACAACTTCTGCACAACCAGCAAGTCAGGCACAAACAAACCAAGGGCAAACAAATAAAGGACAAACAGGTCAAGGGCAGCGGGTGCGTAATCCCGCACAACAGGCTGCAATGGAGATACGTCGTCTCCAAAGTAACCAACAATACGCTTTAACCAGCGACCAAAAAGATAAGATTAAACCTATTCTGCAAGAATTGATTAGTACGTCTAATCCAAGTCAAGATGTTTTACAACAAAAGGCAGACGCAATTAACGCTGTTCTTACCGACCAACAAAAAAGCTATTTAGCTACAGCTACACAGAGACCTTCTAAGGGGAATAACCAGAACTCAAATAACCAGAACAACTCAAACAACTCTAGTGGGAACAACAATGGCACTAGCCCCCAAGGCGGAGCTGGCGGTCAGCAGACTAGGGGCACATTCAAACCACAGGATATCTACCAACAGGTTTTGGACTCCTTAAAATAACTCGAATAGGGCAAAACTATTTGGAAAACAAGAGCCTTTCACACACTTTGAAGTGTGCCGGAAGGCTCTTGAAATTTAAGTATTAAGAGTGAGGTGCTTAAATGTATAATAGATTAATTAGAAACCCGCAAGACTGAGGTCTTAGGACCTCGATCTTGCGGGTTATCGTGCTTTGGCGATCAAACCTTTAAACATTGCCATAAATAATATTGCTATATTTTTCGCTATTCATAGCGTAGAGCATCAATAGGGTGTAGTTTGGCTGCTTTCTGTGCTGGAAATACTCCGAAAATAATCCCGATGGCAACGGAAAAGGCAAACGCCATGATCACTGGGGAGGATGAGATCTGGGTAGTCATGCCAGCAAATTTATTCAATAAGGCTGAACCACCTGCCCCGAACAAAATCCCCATGACGCCACCAAGCATACTTAAGATGACGGCTTCAATTAAGAACTGAAACATGATTGCTTTTCGTTTTGCCCCAATCGCTTTGCGAATCCCGATTTCCCTAGTCCGCTCCGTTACAGAAACCAACATGATGTTCATAATTCCGATTCCCCCAACCAAGAGGGAGATCGCCGCAACTCCGCTGAGTAAGAGGGTTAACGATTGTGAGACGCCCTCGGCGGTAGATAGAAT
>JAJYAS010000860.1 GCA_021779415.1 Bacillota bacterium | reverse complement strand
AGATTAGGGATCTGCTGAGGGGGTTGAATTTGTAGAATTAATATGACGTTATCAATTCGAAAAAGGCTCCAAAGACAAAGAGAGGTGAACCTTATGAGAGACTATGAGTTCGCTAATTGGTTGACGAATATTGATGGGAGAGACAAAAGACAAACCAGTGATAATGTTTCAAGAGCACGACGCGTTGAGGAAGCTCTTTCAGAATATTTAAGATCTAACATCAATCTGGATGCAGAGTGCCAAAAAGATAAATGTGCTTCAGTACTAGAAATGTTATCACTGGATTACTCTAGTAAAGTTCCAGCCTCAATTAATATACCAAAGGATAAGAACGGATTATCAAGCTTAAGAACCGCGATAAACAAATACATAAAATTTTGCACCAAATTTAGTAGTTAATGGATTGGGTCGCTAGTAAATAGCAATCCACTAGTTTAGCACTTGAAACATAGACCTTCTTTCCTATACTCCTCCTAGCGAAAGGATTCTATATCGACAAGCCGCCAATCCACACCCAGCGACGATGAATGAATGCAGGTGGATGATTGGGTATATAGGTTAATGCATAAATATACAACATCAACATAGCAGTTAATCACTGGTGGGCTTCTTAGTTACTCTATTATCGATAACGATTATCTATTGTGGCCCGTTGAATATTCGGGAATGGTCGCCCGCCCATCCCTAAATTGGGGAAGGCTGTCCCTGGCTAAGTAAAGAGGAGTCTGTGGCAGTTAAGTGATTTTGCTGGGTGGGCAGGATTTGTAAATCAGTAGGAGGAATATCGTGGCGGTTAGCGAAAGTTTCAAAACATATGTACTAGACCAACTTGTAGACTTGGGTTTTGTTACAGTCAAAAAGATGTTTGGCGGTGCTGGTATTTACTATGACGGTTTGATTTTCGGATTACTAGCAGATGACGTCCTATATTTTAAGGTGGATGACTCAAATAAGTCAGACTATGAAAGAGTAGGGATGAAACCATTTCAACCATTTGATGACAAACCTATGGTAATGCCCTATTATGAAGTTCCTGTTGATATTTTGGAAAACAGAGAACTGTTAGCGGATTGGGCTATGAAATCCTTAGCTGCATCTAGAAATAAGAACCCAAAACCCAAAAAGCAAAAACTTACAAAAGGTGACCAAATGCCTTGGTAAAACACATTACATAAATAGGTCGCCCGTCCAATCTCGGATCGGGGAAGGGCGTACCAGCTTGGTAAAGAAGAACTGGTGTAGTTGAGCGATTTGCCGGGTGGGTTGAGTCTCTAGAATTAGAGTCGGTTCCCTTAGTCGGTTTGTCCGATGATTTCGACGCTGAAATAAGCGTCTTTTCTTATATAATCAAGCCTCTAGAAGGAATTCCGTAATGTGGGGAGAATTGTCATTATATAGAATCAACTTCACTAAGGCGGGTCATATATGGTTATAGAACGAATTCAGTACTTTTGTGAGATATGTAATATGCCATACAATTCCATAGCCGAGGCAGAACAATGTGAGCTGCAATGCTCACGCCTTGCTGAATCACATGGTATCGAAGAGCTTAATCTTAGCCGACGAACATATAATACACTCTATTATGCAAACATTAATACGATTAATGAGTTAATTAAGTTGTCCCAAAATGAGATCCTTAAAATCAAGGGAATTGGCGAATGGAGTTATAATGAACTTAAACTGAGACTTGGAGAGCTAGGGGTTACATTAACTAAGGGAGACCCAAAGCAACCGAAAAGCGATTTCAGCATTAGGAAATACATGTCTGAAAGGCGATCAAAGGAAGAACAAAAATCTCGGGAGAATAGGGAACCAAATAGGGAGTGAAAGTTCTATGAAAAACTGTGAAATGAAGTTAAACGGTAATATATTGACTATCACGGTCGATATATCTAAGGAATTTGGCAAATCAGCTTCGGGCAAAAGCATTATTATTAGTTCGACTGAAGGCAATGTGTCAATTCCCGAGAAAGAAGATATAAAAATAGGTCTAAATGTCTATAGAAAGCCTTGAAAACATGATGGACTTCTACATCCTTGGCATCCTCTGGTCGATTGGCAGCCCCATCGAGGACAGATATCCCTATTTCCTGCTCCGCCACCGTGACCGATATTGCCTTTCAAAAAGAGCCCTCAGCACGCTGGGGGCTCTTAAAGCTCTATCTATGATCGTTCCACATGGATTTCATGAGTTCGTTCATTTTTGCTTGTCTCTTCACCGTTTCTTCCGGTGCTGGAACATATGACCCATTACGGTACCAAAAGCAGTCTCCGGGCTTCAATTCCCTCGGAAGTTCATTAAGAGGAACGTCTTTCGTAGTGCGATCCGGAAACTCGATGACGGCGAATTGACCTTCGATTCTATCAACAATAACTAGCATCGGATCCTCCTTACTGCGGATATCTCGAAAGCACTTGACCTTGTGAGTCATATAAGGTTCCGGGATCTCCACTGTTATTCCAGATATTGCTTTTCGTCCAGAGAAGTGTATTTGTTCCTGCTGCTGCATTAGGTCCACTAACAATATTTAATGATCCGCCAGCTGGGATAGTTGTCCCAGAAGGAAAGTCGTAGGTTTGCGAGCCTTGCTCACTTACTAGCTTCCAACCGGTCAAATCAACAGAGGATGTTC
>JAJYAS010000859.1 GCA_021779415.1 Bacillota bacterium | reverse complement strand
GGGATGGTTGCGGAACGGTGTCAATTTGATTTTCATTTTGGAGGTAATCTATTACCTGTCTTCGAGGTACCCGCAGGGTATACCTTAGATGCCTATCTCGAGGAAGAATGTCGGGAGGCTTTTCCGCGTTTCTACCCTAAGATGACGGAGATAGAACGTGAACGGTTGGAGTATGAGCTTGGAGTTATTTTTCAAACGGGTTTTTCTGGGTATTTTTTAATTGTGGCCGATTTTTGTCGTTTTGCTCGGGAAAACGGGGTCGCAGTAGGGCCGGGACGTGGCTCAGCAGCGGCGAGTATGGTGGCGTATTTACTGGGAATTACGTCTGTAGAACCGCTGCGCTTCGATCTTCTTTTTGAACGGTTTCTGAATCCGGAACGAATCTCCATGCCGGATATTGACATAGATTTTGACCCAGATGGACGGGAGCGTGTCATCCGCTATGTGACCGAAAAATATGGTGCGGATAAAGTCTGCCAAATTATAACCTTCGGAACCATGGGTGCTAAAGCAGCGATCCGTGATGGAGGGCGGGTTTTAGCTATGCCTTTAGCGCGAGTCGATAAAGTAGCGAAAGCCATTCCTTCGGATTCAGGGATGACTCTGGAGAAAGCCTTAAGTGTATCCCCTGATTTGGTCCGGATGGTTGAAGGGGATGAAGAGATTAAACGCCTGTACACTTTGGCGCGATCTCTTGAAGGGATGACCAGACATGCCTCTACTCATGCTGCAGGTGTTGTGATTTCTAAAGAAGCTCTCGTCAATTACCTGCCTCTCCAGAGGACCTCGGAGGACTTCGTCATGACCCAATTCCCAATGAAAGCAGTCGAAGAAATTGGGCTGCTAAAAATGGACTTTCTAGGCTTGCGCAACTTAACGATTTTGCAAGAAGCTGTGCGCCAAATTGAAGAGACGAAGGGCTCTAAACTAGATTTACAAACCCTGCACTTAGATGATCTGCCAACCTATACTTTGTTGGCTGCGGGAAATAGCACGGGAATTTTTCAGCTGGAAAGCGGCGGAATGCGAGCGATTCTTAAGGAACTTAAGCCTACATGTTTCGAAGATATTATTGCCGTTAATGCCTTATATCGGCCTGGCCCAATGGAACAAATCCCAGAGTTTATTCGCCGAAAGGGTGGAGGGAAAATCACGTATTTGCATCCGAAGTTGGAGCCGATTCTCAAATCCACCTATGGGATTATCGTTTATCAAGAGCAAGTCATGCAAATTGCTCGCGACCTTGGCGGTTATTCTCTGGGGCGTGCGGATCTGCTCCGTCGGGCAATGGGGAAAAAGAAAAAAGAGATTATGGAAGAAGAACGGAAGAACTTTATTGAAGGGTTACAGAGTGAAGATGGGGAATGGGTTATCCCAGGGGCACTTCGGATCGGTTTGACGCGCCCTGATGCTGAGGAAGTTTTTGATTTAATGGCTAAGTTTGCGGAATATGGTTTTAATAAAGGGCATGCAACAGCTTATGCTGTGATTTCGTATCAAACGGCCTATTTAAAAGCAAACTATCCCATAGAGTTCATGGCGGCTTTGCTGAGCTCGGTGATGGGATCGTCAGATAAAATCTCGTTTTATATTCAGGATGCCAAACAAAGTGGAATCCAAGTGCTCCCCCCGGATGTACAGTACAGCCAAGTTGGCTTTTCCATTGAAGAGCAAGTCATTCGTTTCGGCCTAGGAGCTATTCGCAATGTGGGGGTCAATGTCGTCGAGAAGATCTTGGAGGCGCGGAAAGAGGGTCCCTTTAAATCCCTTTATGATTTCTGTATGCGTGTTGACCAAAAGGTCTTAAATCGGCGGGTTCTGGAAAGCTTGGTACGCGCCGGTGCCTTTGGTTCGTTTTGCTCACGTGCTCAGGCGATGGCTGTGCTGGATCAGGTTCTAGACACGGCGCAACGACGGCAAAAAGATCGACTTTCAGGCCAATTCTCTCTTTTCGATTTGGATGAAGAGTTGGACGAAGGGATTAGTTTGCCTCAACTTCCGGATTTTCAAGAACGGGAGATTCTTGAGATGGAAAAGGAGTACTTGGGACTTTACTTAAGCGGGCACCCTCTTTCTTCCGTTCTTCCACAACTTCAACCGTTTCTTTCCTCAGATATTTTGACTTGCTTAGAATGTGAGGAAGAAAAAAAGGTGGCTCTCGGCGGATTAGTCACTGGATTTCGGCAGAATGTGACTAAAAAGGGCGAGATGATGGCTAGCTTTGTTTTGGAAGATTTAACGGGTGAGATTGAGGTTTTGATTTTTCCCCGGGTTTATGCGCAAATACGCAATTTAGCGAATGATCAAGTCCTTGTTGTCGTGGGGAACTACATTGTCCGAGATGAGGAGAAAAAAATCTTCGCTGAGAAAATCACCAAACTGGAGGACCTGAAGCCTTCTGGACAGAACAATAAGATTGCTGGTACTACGTTACCTAAAAGTGCCTCACCAATAGTAACAGGCAAGCGCCTTTTTTTGAGATTCTCTAATGAGAAAAGTGATCTTATGCCAACGGTATTGAGTATTTTAGAGCGTTTTCCGGGAAATCAGCCGGTGTATTTCTATTTTGAGGATAATCAAAAAGTTATTGAAGGAAAGCGGGAACTTTGGGTCAATGACGAAGAGGAATTGAAGAAG
>JAJYAS010000048.1 GCA_021779415.1 Bacillota bacterium | reverse complement strand
CGTAGATAGAGAACTGGTAGACGGGGAAGTCTTGGATTTTGGAGACTTTGTACTCAAGGTGATACACACTCCAGGTCATACCCCGGGGCACATTGCCCTCTTTGAACCAAGGGCAGAAATATTGTTTTCTGGGGATATAGATTTATCCCCTTTTGGACCTTGGTATGGCAATATGCGTTCCGATCTCGAGGAGTTTAGACATTCAATCATGCGTCTTATTGAGCTAAATCCCAAAGTGCTCGTGACAAGCCATAGTGGTATTATTTCGGATAATATCCAGGAGAGGCTTAAAGAATACGCTGATAAGCTTGATCTTCGAGACGAACAGATTTTACAGCACTTAAGTGCATCCAAGACATTAGCAGAATTGGTGGATATGAAAATTATATATCGTCGTTTTCCGGAACCCCAAAAGCTCTATCGTTTTTTTGAAGAGACCATGCTTGAAAAACACCTGCAGCATTTAATGAAACAGGGGAGGGTCTTTATCAAATCAAATCAAATGTACAAAGCTTATGCCTAAGAGATGATCAGTAGTTTGCCCCCGCCTATGGGTAAGTGTTCAAGAGATCGTTTTTAACCAAATTTAGGAGGTGCTTTGATTGAAAATTGATGACATCAAAAAGATTTGTGTTATTGGGGCCGGAAATATGGGCCATCAAATTGCCTTGAGCGCTGCCCTGGCCGGATATCAGGTCAGTTGTACTGACATCAGCTTAGATATGCTGAACAAAGCTGAGGAGTTTGCACGCAAATATTTGCCAGAACGGGTTGCCAAAGGGAAGTTGAAGCAGGAACAGGCAGACCTTGCCTTGACGAATATTTCGTTTACTCAAAATCTTGAAGAGGCAGCCGGAGACGCAGATTTTGTGATTGAGGCAGCGGTTGAAAAGATTAACGTAAAACGGAAACTCTTTGCAGACTTGGATAGGATCACTCCTCCTCATGCCATTTTGGCTACGAACAGTTCCTTTATTGTTAGTTCGAAAATAGCTGACGCCACGAAGCGGCCGGATAAAGTTTGTAACATGCATTTCTTCAATCCTGCCTTGGTCATGAAACTAGTTGAGGTAGTGCAAGGACCACATACTTCCACAGAAACTGCACAAATAACCATGGATTTATGCGAAAAGATGGGCAAAAACGGTGTTTGGCTTAAGAAGGAAATTTATGGTTTCTTAGTGAACCGCATCCTTGCAGCGCTTCACCATGAAGCACAGTTTCTAGCTGACATGGGGATTGCTGATCCTGAAGAGATTGACATGGCGGTAACCAATGCTTTAGGGCATCCTATGGGACCCTTTCGATTAATGGATTTCACAGGCATAGATCTTGCCTATTATATCGGGATGGAACGCTATCAAGAAACTGGCGACCCAAAAGACAAACCCTCACCATTAATCGTTGAGAAGTTTGCTAAGGGAGAATGGGGTAGGAAGACGAAAAAGGGTTTTTACTTGTACGAATGAAGAACCCGTCTATGTTATCACTGATATCGACCGAGCTATAAAATTTTTGAGGAGGGGAAAAAACCATGAATACTGACTATCTTTCCCTGGAAGGTAAGGTTGCGATAGTGACTGGAGGGAGCCGTGGTATTGGGAAAGCCATTGCCTTAACTTTAGCCGATGCTGGAGCCGACGTAGTGGTAAGTAGTCGTAAGCTTGTTGATTTGGAATTGGTAGCTGAAGAAATTCGAGGATTGGGAAGACGATCTCTGGCGGTAGCGGCTCACGTCAGAGAAAGTGAGGATATCCGAAATCTAGTAGAGAAGGCTAAAAACGAGTTCGGACGGATTGACATTTTGGTAAATAATGCAGCGACAAATCCGGCCATGGGTCCTTTGGTTGACATGGAAGAGAAGATGTATGATCAAATTATGAATACCAATCTCAAAGGGTATACCTTGCTAAGTCAGTTAGTGGCAAAACAAATGATTAGCCAAGGCGGAGGAAGTATTGTTAATATTTCTTCAGTACTGGGAGTTACCCCAGACAAAGGGTTGGGTCTTTACTGTATTAGTAAAGCTGGAATAATCATGCTTACAAAGGCAATGGCCAAAGAGCTCGGAGAATACAATATTCGGGTCAATGGTATCGCCCCAGGAGTAATCCAAACTCGTTTCAGTCAGGCGTTGTGGGAGGATGAACAGTTGATGAAAGAGGAGTTGAAGAATACTCCTTTGAAGCGGATAGCACAGCCGGAAGAGGTAGGGAGAACCGCTCTATATCTGGCCTCGGACGCTTCTGCTTATGTAACAGGTCAAACGATCGTTATGGATGGCGGCGGGTCAATCTAGTTTGTTTGATTAGTCAACCATTATAGAATAGGAGGGGGTTCAATGGCCGAAATACCTGTTTCAATCGTAAAAGTAAACGATGTTTACGAGTCGCTTAAGGAGAGCCTGAACTTGAGCAATGGGCTTGCGGGGTTAAATACGAATGACAAAATCCTAATCAAGCCAAATATTGTAAGTTGGGATTTTGACTTACCCTTTCCTCCCTATGGTGTAATAACCACTAGTGCTGTGATCAGTTCCTTAGTGCGTTTCCTAGCCGAACATGGCTTTAGGGATTTAACGATTGGCGAAGGTGCCCTCCCCATGATGAGCCCGCAAGGGGAAGCTGTTTACGAAGAGTTAGGGTATCGTAAACTTCAGGAACGCTATGGGGTTAAATTGGTGGACTTTAACAAGGGAGAGTTTGTAGCCACGGATTATGGCGATGGGTTAGTACTAGACATTGCCAAGCAGGCTTTGGAAGCAGACAAGATTATCAACGTCCCTGTGTTAAAAACCCATAGCCAGGCTAAGGTGTCTTTAGGTATTAAAAATCTTAAAGGCTGTCTCAGTAAGAGATCCAAACAGTTCTGTCACGGCGTGGGCGACGAAGATCTTAGTCTTATGTTTCCCCGCATAATTGAGAAGTTGCCAGTGGCCTTGACCATTATTGATGGCCTTTATACCTTGGAAAAGGGCCCTGCTCACACCGGAAAAGCGTTCAGAAAGGATCTCCTGATAGCCTCCCGTGATCCTTTTGCCTGCGATCTTGTAGGAGCAGCCATACTCGGTTATCCAGCGGACGAGGTGGTTCATCTGACCAATTATGCTAAGCGGCACGGGCGAAGCTTGGAACTAGCAGATTACGAAGTTAAAGGAGAGAGTGTTGCCGATCATCAGGAATTTGTCAACTATGATTGGGAGTGGTCAGAAGACGATACTGGTCCTGCTGGGTTTAAAAAGAGTGGTATCACTGGGCTCGCGGTACGCAAGTATGATAGTAGTCTTTGTACAGGTTGTTCGGTGCAATATAACCCTATGTTGATTCTTTTTTCGTCGGCGTTCAAAGGGAAGCCCTTCCCGAATGTAGAGGTAGTCAGTGGCAAGCAACAGCTGGCCGCCACGGGTTTTGATAAGTCCATTCTATTCGGTAAGTGTGCCTGCCATTTAAATAAGAATAATTCCAATATTAATAAGGCGATTCCAATCTGGGGATGCCCGCCTGATCTGGAAAAATTGGTCGAGGTGCTCTCTGAAGAGGGGATAAAATGTGACTATAACGAGTATGTGCGTTTCCGCCACTACTTGTTTGGCCGCTACAAAGAGAATGAGGGTTTTAAGCTTACTGACTGGTCGGTTGAATAGTAGGCGCGCTTCGGTTAAAAAAATAACCGAATGAGATAGGAAGACAAGGTGTCGCCCAGAAGAAACGAGAGGAGGATATAAATGCAGATTCATAAAGTAGCGGTAATAGGATCAGGTGTGATGGGGAGTACCATCGCAGCGCATTTGGCCAATGCCGGAATTCCAAGCCTGTTGTTGGATATTGTCCCTTCAAAGCTGTCAGTAAAAGAAGAGGCAGCAGGATTGACCCTTGAGGATCGTAAGGTTCGAAATAGCATTGCGGAAACGAATAAGACAAAAATGTTAAAAATGAATCCTGCCCCATTCCTAGTCCCGGAGTTTGCGGAGCGAATTGAGGTGGGGAACTTAAGTGATGATTTAGGACGCTTAAGTGAAGTGGATTGGGTGATTGAAGTCGTTGTGGAACGCCTCGATATAAAAGTGGACCTCTTCAAAAAGATCGCTTCGAATGTCCGTCCAGGGACGATTGTCAGCTCCAATACTTCGGGGATCTCCTTAAAATCTATGGTGGAAGGGCTCTCAGAGAGCTTTACTCAATATTTTTTGGGTACGCACTTCTTTAATCCCCCACGTTACATGAAACTCTTAGAAATTATACCCGGACCTAATACCGACCCAGAGGTTATTAAATTCCTCTGCGAATTTGGCGAGCGGACCTTGGGCAAAGGGGTTGTCATGGCTAAAGATACGCCGAATTTTATTGCGAATCGGATTGGTGCCATCGGCTCTCCAGTGTTACTTAACGAAATGCTTCGTTTGGGGTTAACAGTTGACGAAGTGGATGCCTTAACGGGACCCGTCATGGGACGTCCAAAAAGTGCATCGTTTCGCTTGATAGATCTCGTCGGCCTGGATATCTTTATCCATTCAAACAATAACGTAGCGAATGGCGTGCCTGAGGAAAAAGATGACTTTGTTTTGCCAGAGTTTATAAACACTATGCTGAAGAATGGCTGGTTGGGGAATAAAACAAAGCAAGGCTTTTACAAAAAATCCAAAGGTCCGAAAGGTAAAGTAGTTGAAGTTCTAGATGTAAAAACGATGACTTATGGACCACAAAAAACTGTGGCTTTTGCCTCCTTGGAAAAGGCAAAAGCGGCAAAAGGCCTGCCCGAGAAACTGCGTACCTTAGTCAGCGGAGATGATGTTGGAGCAGAGTTTGCTTGGAATGTTTTAAAACCGACACTACTTTATGCAGCAACATTAGTCAAAGACATTGCAGAGGATATTACCGGTATCGACGAAGGCATGCGTTGGGGCTACAATTGGGAAATGGGTCCCTTTGAACTATGGGATGCCCTTGGAGTCAAAGCTACAGCGGATCGTATCGTCGCGGAAGGTGGCAAGCTGCCCCCGCTCGTGGAAGAGTTACTTGCTAAAGGGTATGAAAGCTTCTATCAGAAAACTGAAGCTGGACAAACCACTTTTTATAAAGCTGGAACCTATCATAAAAAAAATGTAAGTCCATACTCATTCTCGTTGAAACAAGCCCATAAGACCGGCAAGGTAATTTTAGGCAATGCCGGGGCAAGCCTGGTAGATCTAGGGGATAATGTTGCTTGTTTGGAATTTCACTCTCCGAATAATTCCATCAACACAGATGTTGTAGAGATGATCAATAAGTCGTTGGAAGAAGTGGAAAAAAATTACCAAGGACTTGTGATCGGAAATCAAGGAAAGAATTTCTGCGTGGGTGCTAACCTCATCCCTATTCTCCAGGAGGCCGAAAAAGGAAACTGGACTGATTTGGATCAGGGTATCCGTGATTTACAGAATGCAACTGGGGCACTGAAATTCGCTAAGAAACCTGTCGTAGCGGCTCCTTTCGGAATGACCCTCGGCGGTGGTGCGGAAATTTGTCTACACACTCATGCCATACAGGCTTCTTCGGAAACCTACATTGGACTTGTTGAACTCGGGGTTGGCTTAATTCCTGCTGGTGGCGGAACGAAGGAATTGGCTGTTCGGGCGATGGAAGGAATTTTACCGGGTGTACAAGTTGCTCCAGATTACTTCTTTGCCAAACGTTTTGAAGTGATTGCCATGGCCCAAGTCTCTACGAGTGCGGAAAAAGCGCGTCAACTTGGTTTCTTACGTGATCATGACCGTTATAGCATGAATCCTGAGCATATCATTATGGATGCTAAGGCACGGGTCATCGACTTGGCTCGTAACTTTAGACCTAATTTGTCAACGAAGGTCAAAATTGCGGGTGCCGGTGTTCGTGGTACTTTGGAGCTCGCAATGTATGGAATGCTCGAAGGGCATTATATTTCAGAGTACGACCGGTATCTTGGCAATAAACTGGCTTATGTTATAACTGGTGGAGATCGTCCAGCTGGAATGCTCGTAGATGAGCAATATCTCTTAGATCTCGAACGTGAAGCCTTTATGAGCTTACTAGGCGAAGCAAAAACTCAGGATCGTATTCGCCACATGCTCGCTAAGGGCAAGCCATTACGGAATTAGGGGGGGAAGAGCATGCAAGAAGCCTATATTATACAAGCCAAGCGGACGGCTATCGGAAAATCAGTCAAAGGTTCCTTGGCACAGGTTCGCCCAGATGATTTAGGGGCTTATGTTATACAAGATATCCTGAAAAGAGTGCCTGATCTTAAGACGGAAGAGATTGAAGACTTTGTCCTAGGTTGTTCGTTTCCAGAGGGAGAACAAGGAATGAATATGGCCAGGATTATGGCCCTGCGCGCTGGTCTACCGCTTGATGTTGCTGGTGTGACCATTAACCGTTTCTGTTCGTCAGGACTTCAAGCGATTTCCATGGCGGCGGATCGGATTCGCTTGGGTGAAGCAGATGTGATGCTCGCCGGAGGAGCTGAGAGCATGTCCATGGTTCCCATGGGTGGAGGAAAACCAGCTCCCAATCCCTTCATGATCGCCAATGCTCCGGAAGTCTATCTCTCAATGGGAATAACGGCTGAAAACGTGGCAAAGAAATATGAAGTAACACGTGACCAGCAAGATGCTTTCGCAGTGCAAAGCCATCAAAAGGCCTTTGCTGCTCAAAGCAGTGGACGCTTTGATGATGAAATTGTTTCGGTCCCTCTACCCACTTGGGGTAAGCCGGGTGAAAAGTGGTTCAACAAGGATGAGGGGATTCGTCCCGAGACCACCATGGAATCCTTGGCTAAGCTCAAGCCTGCCTTCTTAAATGGGGGTACGGTCACGGCCGGGAATTCTTCCCAGACGAGTGACGGTGCAGCCATGTCTCTACTGATGTCTGAAAAAAAAGTTAAGGCACTAGGTGTAAAACCCGTTGCTGTTTGGCGTGGCTTTGCGGTTGCAGGAGTGGAACCTGAGTTGATGGGAATCGGCCCGATTAAGGCGATACCCAAAGTTTTAAAGCAAGTTGGCTTGAGCCTTAACCAAATCGATTTATTCGAATTAAATGAAGCCTTTGCCTCGCAGTCGCTGGCGATCATTAAGACGTTAGACATTGATCCAGCAAAAGTCAATGTCAACGGTGGGGCGATTGCCTTCGGGCATCCCCTCGGCTGTACTGGGGCAAAGCTCACAGCAACATTATTACACGAAATGGGAAAACGGAAACTGAAATATGGCATGGTGACCATGTGTATTGGGGGCGGCATGGGGGCCGCTGGAGTGTACGAGTTACTGTAGGTTTGTAAATGTCTGGAGAAATAATTGTTGAAAAGTAGAGTTTAGACCAAATAGGCCATGTCTGGTTAAGACATGGCCTATTTGGCTAATTGCAAATGAGTGGTTTAATTATCTTCATCCTTGTAGTCAAGAGCAAATTGAGGGTGGCTATAGTGGCACCAGCGACAAATACGTACTCATAACCTAAAACAGTCCAGATTAACCCGCCTAGCCACGGCACAAACATTGAAACCATGTGATCTAGGGTTATTCCCATGGACAGAGTAGGAGAAACATCTTCTTCGCTAAGAGCAATTTTTTTCAGATAGGTTGCTCTGGCCATACTTACCGCTGCAAGCATTTGATCGAGAACAAATAAAGCGCATATTGCGTACAGAGTAACGCTTCCCAGGCCTAAATTATCGAATAGCCCTCTTGTAAAGGCATAACCTAGGCAAACAAAGATCAAAGCGACTGCTTCTCCCGCTAGGACGAATCGCTCTCCTACACTGTCAATCAGATGACCAATGAAAGGCTTGAAAACAATTCCGAGGCCGGCGATAAAGAAGCTTAAGATGGCAAAAGTCGCTACACCCTGATTAAATATCTTAATGAGAACCCACGGTCCAAAGGTGATAAAAATCTGTTTTCTGGCGCCATAAAGTATATTCAGCCCGTAGAATACTATATATTCTCGGCGTAGAACAAAGCGTTTGCCGATTCTCTTTCCTGAGTGAGGGGTCATCATTAGAATAAGTACTGCTGACAGGAAGAACGCTGCTGCCGCAATAGAGAAAGCAAAATGATAGTCAATTTTAATAAACCGAAATAAGAAAGCGGTGGCCAAACTAGTCACCAGAAAGATTGCAGTGTTCACAGAGTTTATCTGCCCTAGCCGTCTTCCCATATGACCACCTGTAGCTAAATTCATGCCAATACTGTTAGACATAGGCATAAACAAATGTTGGCCCATGCTGTATACTGTTAGCCAGCCAATCATCGGTAAGTATTCCGGCGACCAAAATGCTAGGCCGAGGGCCCCTAGCCCAGCCAGAAGGTTAGCCACAGCGGCCGTCCGTACATCTCCGAAGGCAAACAAAAGACCTGTTACAAAGACAACCGCAAATCCTGGAAATTCCCGTGGAATCTCCAGAAAGGTCCTCTGGGTTATGGTTAGGTGGTAACTATCATTCAGAAAGTTATTAAAAAAAGAAGTATCGACGCTTTGACTAATCCCTATAGCGGCGCTGGCCAATAAGAACAACACAAAATCCCTTTTCTTAATTCCCACATGGTTTCAATCCTCTCATGTTTTAAGTAATATTTACTTTGACATAAGAGAATAAATTCTTCGTAAAGGGTTAACATTCCTGCGGTTTTCGAAAAATTTTGAGTCATATTAAAAAGACTAGTCTCCTAGAGTTTACAGCCCTAGGAGACTAGTCTTTTTAATATTCATTCTGTTAACAAGAATCATTATTTTCCGTTCGTTTCAAATGTAAGCATTATATTCGTTAAGTAGCCCATCTAATCTCTGGCTCATGCTAATAACTTCTGGATCGGCGAGGTTATTGATATTGGCAAATTGATTCAGATGGTGACGCAAGTCTTCTATCTCGTCAAGGAGTTCGACTACGTTGCACGGCATTTAGCTGCACCCCCGGATTTTTTCGCATGATGGTATTATAATCCATAATCGAAAAAGGAGCAAAGTGTGCTAATCAATTCCTTTGATCTGTTTGAAAGTAAAAGAGTGTGGGGACCTTTTATGGTGAGAATTATGATTGCCCGGCACTAAAGTTTTCCTCTTTAAAGAGATTACGCTTAGAATCCAGTCCCCAAGTTTGACCGCTGCTAGGGCTAAAAAGATCCCAGCGACCACATCAGTTACCCAGTGAATTTCAAGATAAAGTGTAGAGTAAATAATGGAAAGACAGAAAAACATCCAAACCCAGCGGAAGAGTTTATCCTTTTCTCTCCAAGCGAGTAAAAGCATCGCAAATGCTACTGAAGTATGCATTGAAGGGAAGCAATTAACCACGACGACAGCTGCATCAGCTGCGGAAAGATTGCGAGCCATTCCATCGGCTTGACCTAGAACGTACCAGACTTCATTAACGTGGATGGTCAGATAAAAGGGGAAAATCAAGACGAATTGCAGGACATGAGCGGATAAACTATAGCGTATCATTTTAAGAGAATCCTTGGCCAGAAAGGAACGAAAAACTGGGATGAGAACAGGAAGGGTAAAACCATTGGCATATATCCAACGGAAATAGCCCGTCAACCAAGGGGTCTGGATCACTCTAAACATCCAACCGTCATTTCCAGGGATAGATTTAAAAAAGTTATCCAGATCCACAAGGTGGACCCGGGTACCTAACTGCCAATAAACCACATCATTCCACAGGGGGGGGAAATACTGCCACATAAGAATTGGAAATAGAACTAAAGGGATTCCGATCTTTAAAAAACGATTCCAAGATATCGGTACACGATCATTTTGCACTCCCCAACAAGCTACTGCCAATAAGAGATAGGTATAATGGGCAGATCTATCGGGTGCAAAAATAAAAAACAAGATGATAAACGCAATGCATAGTTTTAAGAAGTATTTCTTTGCCCATTCAATCGTTCTAAATGTTCTGAAGTCCGTAGAGGAAATCACAGTCTATCTCAATCCTTTCCAGATGTAACTTGGAACCCCAACTCTTGTAGTTGGAATGCGAACTTTATTGGAGGATTTCCAAGCCAGATAACCGCGACAAAGAGGATATAGGATAATCAAGCCTAACAACCAGATTCCTACTCCGAAGATTAATGAGTAGCCATTAAAGTTGGCTAGCAGAGCCGGTACCGCGGCATAAAGCCAAAGATGAGTATTATAGAAGAAAAGTGGCGCTCTCCCAAAGTTCTCTAAAACACCACCCAGTCTAGAAGATTGAGGCAGCTTGTAAAATGCGAAAAGCAGTAAAAAGACAAGACCTAGATAGAGCAGAAAATAGTCAGGGCTGGGAGGGTATTTGGAAAGTCCGAAAAAGCCCGGCAGCGTTCCATCAGCATGAAGATAATCCCCTATCCCGGCCAGACGAAAAATGAAGAAAAGTGCTAAGCTAACGACTCCTGAGAAGGCAAATCTTCTTGCCTCGTAAGCAACGCCTTGCTTTTCAGTATAGGTGTGTCCATAAAGCCAGCCCAGAGCCATAGGGAAAAACCAAGGGATCATAGGAAAGTTATTATTCACTATGGATGCAGCAGAAAAGGGTACGGGTAAAACGAGAATATTTTGCAAGACCTGTTCTATAGCTTGATTATATGGGAAACTTTTTGTGAAACTAGGCAGAAAAAGTTGACTCAATAAGTAGAGTAGACCAGACAACCCAAATAGCTTCCAAGGGGAAATATGGCGACCAAGCACGAGAAACAAGAAACTTATGCCGAACGTAGACAAAATACTTAAGGACAAAAAGGTTCCTAGGGTTACGACGGACAGAGATCCAGCTTGAATGACCATAGGCAAATTAAAAGCCGGAGAAGCAACGAAGACTTGTAGGAAAAGGAGAAGTAGACCTCTGCGCCATAAGTGATGGCTAATACTTGAACTAGAGGTGCCCGCTAATTGTCGCTTTTTAATGGAGAGGGCCAATACATACCCGGCAATAAAGAGAAAACCTGGTGCACAGATACTTGAAAGCACCATAATTAGAGCCGCCAAAAAACTTGAATTTCCAAGCGGATTATAGGTTACGATACCCTTCGCTAAAAGTGGCAACCCTTCATTATTAATTCGACCACTACTCCAAAAATACAAAGCGTGATCCAAAGCCATAAAGAGCATAATTAAACCACGGGTGCGGTCTAAAAACGGTAGTCTACTAGAGTTAGTATCCATGGTTAAGCTAGAATTCAACATAGAAATCCCTTCTTCAATAA
>JAJYAS010000047.1 GCA_021779415.1 Bacillota bacterium | reverse complement strand
ACTTTGCAAAAGCGCCCTGGAACAATCCCGCTTTAAACGGTTTAATTGATATGTGTAAAGCAATGAGAAAAGGAGTTAAGAAATATGGATTAATTCACGGAAATGGTGGAATAGGAGAAATACAGGGAGTAGCTATTTTGGAAAGGTGTAGATAATGTGATTACTGAAGTTTATCCCAATATTTTTAAGAACGAGATACCTCTTCCGAAAAATCCTTTAAGAGCAATCAATAGTTATATTATACTCTCAGAGAATAGAAATTTAATCATCGATACGGGATTTAACACAGCAGAATGCCATACTGAGTTAATGAAGGGTCTGGAGGAACTAAATGTTGATCTGAATAAAACGGATCTTTTTGTTACTCATATGCATTCTGATCACGCAGGTCTCGCTCCAGCTCTAAAAAAACAGGGAGTACAAACAATTTATCTTAGTCAAATTGATGGAGATTTGTTAAATCAAACTTCCAAAAGAGACATCTTTTTCAAAACACTCAACCAAATATTGGGCTTTAAAGACGACAATTCTGCAAGCTTTGGTAAAGAGTTTGGGACCAGACAGACCGAGCCACTCAAATTCACCCCGTTATCTGAAGGGAACCAGCTTGTATTTGGAGATTATTGCTTTGAAGTTGTCGATATTCCCGGCCATACACCAGGGCATATCGGTTTGTATGAGAGAAACCACAAGTTGTTTTTTTGTGGAGACCACATATTAGATGAAATAACTCCGAATATAACTTTCTGGGGATTTGAAGAGGACATATTAGCGACCTATTTTAAAAGTCTAAACAAAGTGTATGAATATGAAATTGATTACTTATTTACAGCTCACAGGAAAATCATCAGGGATCACAAAAAGAGGATCACTGAGCTTCTAGAGCATCATGATGTACGCTTGAGGGAAATTACGGATATCCTTCGAGATGGCAGAAAGACTCCTGGAGAAATGGCGGCTTTGATGCATTGGGATTTGAGTCATAAAAGTTGGAATGATTTCCCTCATTCTCAAAAGTGGTTTGCCTCTGGGGAAGCACTATCTCATTTAGAACATCTAGCGCATATTGGACGCGTTGACCGGATAGAAGAGAGTGGGATGTTCTTTTACAAGCTTAAATAATCTTCCGAAAACGTCCAGCCTTTCTTTAGTGGAACTAAATATTTTCTTAATGGAAAGGGAGGAATGTAGTGTATTTTGCAGAATTGTGATGATATAGAATGTTATTGTAATTCTGTGAAAGGAGTCAGCTCATGCCGCCCTCACACAAGTTGATCTCACTAGGAAAAATTTGCTTGCTTTATGCTCTTTTGAGCGGATTATGGCTTCAATTTTCAGAGCGGCTGATCTCTTATTTCATAAGAGATCAAGAAATGTTTCTAGGATTTGCTGTTTTAAAAGGCTGGTTCTGGGTTTTGGCTACAACCCTGTTTTTCTACCTTCTCATGCGCTGGAATGGGCAAGCAACCCTAGCAGGGAAACAATTACACCAGCAATTCAATGCTTTAAAACGGCAAGAAGAATTCTACCAACGCATTTACGATAGTGTTACAGAAGGCGTGATTCTGCAACATATTTCAGGCATGTTTCTTAATGCTAATTCTGCGGCCTGTGGACTGCTTGCCACATCGTTACCTGATATGCAGAAAAGCGAATATTTCACCCAACTTTCCCCCTGGATGGATGATCAGGGAACGCCCTTTAGCTGGAAAAATCATGCTGACAACGTTCAGACTACGGCTAAAGATAGCGAGGGAGTAACTCACACCTTGAGCCGTTTTGACCCTGAACAGTGTTGGCTGCACCTGAATAGCGTTCTCCTGAGCAATGCCCAAGGAGAACCGAGCTGGGTGGTCACTACGTTGAGTGATATCAGTATGCAAAAATACAGTGAGTTGCAAGAAACAGTTCTCTATGGTATCACGCAACGTATCCTTGCGGAACATCCTTTGAACGTTATCTTCCAATATCTCTGTGATGAACTAGTTCAGTCCGTTGGTTATCCTGTTGCAGCAGTTGTTTTGAAAATGTCGGAAGGTTCTGTCAACGTTGTGGCTTCAGCTGGTGCGGGAGATGAATATGTAAGATCCCTTAATATACGCTGGGACGACAGTCCTGAAGGACAGGGAGCAGTGGGTGAAGCCATTCGCAGTGGAAAGCCACAAGTGCAGAACCTGACTAACAACTTGCAGTTTAAACCTTGGTGGGCCATTTATGATGCCTTAAATCTGCAGTCGATAGCCACTTTTCCACTATGGGCGCATGGACAATGCTTGGGGGCAATCGCCTTGTATACTCATCTTCCAGATTATTTCACCTCAGTGCGCATTGAACGACTGCAATCCTTGGCGGAACAGATTACCATGGCCTTTCTAGCTCATGAAGACCGAAGTCAACTTCAAATTCAACGTACCGCCCTTTCGGCTGCCGCTGATACTATCGTCCTCGCGGATCGAACCGGTAAGCTACTTTGGTCAAATCCTGCCTTCACTCAACTTACGGGTTATGAATTCGAAGAGGTTTACGGTCAAAACCTAAGTTTTCTTCAATCTGGCTATCAGGATACCGCCTTTTATAGAAGGATGTGGGATACAGTTCTTGCGGGTAAAACATGGCGGGGCGAAATGATCAACCGCCACGCGAAAGGGACTCTTTACAGGGAAGAAATGACGCTTACCCCAGTGCAGGCGGATGGGGAAGAGATAACCCATTTTATTGCCATTAAACAGGATGTGAGCGGACGATTCGCGACTCAGAAAGCGTTACGGGACAGTGAAGAACGTTATGAGGAAATGTTCGAAAACATGAGTAATGCGGTTGCTGTCTTTCATTTCTCGGAAGACGAAAAAGTCTTTCACTGTAAGGCCTTTAACAGGGCTGCCGAACTGATGGAAAGAATACCACGCAGTCAAGTGTTAGGCCAACCTCTCGATCGATTCTTTTCAAACCATGAGTCGTTAGAAATTCTGAAGATTTTCCTTCACGTCTTCCGGACAGGAGAAGCTTCTCACTTTCCAGCTACTTACTACTATAATGCGTACGTCAGTGGTTGGCGGGAAGGTTTTATCTACAAGCTCTCTTCTCGTGAAGTGGTTGCGATCTATGAAGATGTGACAAGACGAAAACAAGACGAAGAAACCCTTTGGTTGGAAAAAGAACGTGCTCAGATCACTCTGGCTTCCATCGGGGATGGCGTGATCACGACCGATGTACAAGCAAAGATAACTTATCTAAATCCTGTTGCCGAAAGGCTAACTGGTTGGACGAACAGGCAAGCTGAGGGCCTACCGCTATTGAAGGTCTTTAATATACGAAATGAAAACACGGGCCAGGCTGTAATTAATCCGGTCACTCAATGCCTTCGAGAAAAGAGTATTATAACGCTTGCTAATCACACAGCTCTTATCCATAGGGATGGGCATACTATCTCCATTGAGGATTCCGCAGCACCAATCTGTGACCGGGCAGGAGAGCTGATTGGCGCGGTGCTCGTTTTTCACGATGTCAGCGATAAGCGCGCTCTCTTGCTCCAGCTATCCCACCAAGCCCATCATGATGCGCTGACAGGTTTGCCGAATCGTATATTGTATAAAGATCGTGCTCATCAAGCCATTGTTCAAGCACGCCGTCATCAGACTTACGTCGCTGTGCTTTTCCTCGATCTTGATCGGTTCAAACTCGTTAATGATACGCTTGGACATACTGTGGGGGATCAGCTATTGCGGGCTACCAGCGAACGCATAGTTTCATGCTTGCGGGAAGGAGATACCGTGTCACGGCAGGGAGGAGATGAATTTCTTGTTTTACTGCCCGAAATGCGCTCAGAAGCCCAAGCGGCGCAGGTTGCCCAAAAGATCATGGACGTCTTTAAGGCACCCTTTCACCTACATGAACAAGAGATCTATATCACAGTGAGTCTGGGCATAGCGGTTTTTCCTACCGACGGGGAAGATATTGAAACCCTGATCAAATATGCTGATACCGCCATGTACCATGCCAAAGACGAAGGACGCAATCGCTATCAGTTTTATACACATGCTTTCAATCAAGCCCTTTCCGAGCGGCTAGGCTTACAAAATGAAATGCGTCGAGCTTTGGCATGTGAGGAGTTCGTACTCTATTACCAGCCACAATATCGTATCAGTGACGGTCAGATGTGTGGTATGGAAGCCTTAGTGCGCTGGCAACATCCGGAGAGGGGTTTTCTTCTCCCAGGAGAATTCATTTCAATTGCTGAAGAAAGCGGGCTAATTTTGCCGCTAGGGGAGTGGGTCTTGCGCAGTGCTTGTCTACAGAACAAACGTTGGCAGGAGATGGGTTATCCTCCGGTACGTGTTGCTGTCAACTTATCTGCGCGTCAGTTTCGGCAAGCAAACCTGGTCAGCCAGATTGCCCAGATTCTCACAGAGACTGGGCTAGATCCGCAGTGGCTTGAGCTGGAAATCACTGAGAGCATCAGTATGGAAAATTCGCCGTTCACTTTGATCATACTTGAAGAACTCAAAGGGATGGGAATCCATCTCTCAATGGATGATTTCGGGACAGGTTTTTCTTCACTGAGCTATCTGAGCCGATTTTCTCTAGATACACTGAAAATCGATCGCTCGTTCGTGAGTGCGCTTACCACTCGGTCGGACGAGAGAAAACGTGGGAACGAGATCGTGACGACCATAATAAAACTAGCTCATAATTTAGGCCTTAGAGTCATCGCTGAAGGAGTAGAAACTGAAGCCCAGTTAGAATTTTTGCGCTCTCAAGGGTGCGCTGAAGTGCAAGGATATTTATTAGCCAGACCAGTCTCAGCTGAGGATTTGGTTTTCTATTTGATAGAGATTCGCCTTAATTTAAAGAAGAAACTTCGATATACTGAGATCGTATAACTATCAGCCAATCTTTTTAAAAATCTAAACGAGGCAACCCGTAGTGTGCAAGGTTGCCTCGTTTAGATTGTTTGGAACAATGATTTACATACTATTGAATGCTTTGAATCAAGTAAATGATCAGGAAGATTCCAACGGCTAGGACAGAGATGCTGAGTAGTATGTTAAGAATCGACGAGGGTTGATAGGTATCAGCGTCAATTTGAGCATCAACTTTCTTATATCGTATAAACGCCAATAGGCTCATTATCGAGCCGAGCCCTACAAGGAAGATTCCAGCGATTGCCGAATAGCCGTGAGTGGGAGGCAAGGCAATATCAACATTTGATTTTCCCAGAACATAGGACATTTGTTTAATGAACAATGCGAATCGCTCAACAACAAAACCGAAAGCCATGATCGCAATGCTTGTTCTTATCCAGGCCAGAAAGGTTCTTTCATTGGCCATATGAACACGACGGTTGCGAATTTTTACAGGTTGATCATGTTTACTTAAGTCCGGCATAAAGTTACCCTCCAGTGTAAGGTGTAGCATGAATTATGCTTATTATGAATCACTTCGGCTTGTAGCGCAACTCTATATACGCAATATTATATAACAGGGTGTAAATTGTTCTACTCATTGAAGGCTATTTGGAGTGAGGGCGAAATATTTAGTATGCTAGCAGTTCAATTGTGAATTATGTCGCATGAGTGGAACACTAGAGGAGGCAACGAGTTTGAGATAAAAACAAGTCTGCAAGCATTAGCCTGCTTATAGACTTGTTTTTACTATTATTTTTCCAGAAAGAGTCTCATTGTACGAGCACCCGAATAGCTTCAAAGTAGTGTTAAATAAGTTGGGTTTAGTTCAGAAATTTACATTCAAGTACAAGAGGGGATGTGCTTAACTTTGGCGTCTAACCCAAGATTGAGGGAGAATTTATTCAGTCTAGACAATGGGTATTACCTTTCAAAGAATGACCCCTTATTCTGGAAGAAACTATTAAGTAGACGGCCAGACAATCAGGAGGCAATGTATCATGTCGGATTAGGATTGGAAAACGACGCGAAATATTACTTAGATAAGTATTATGCTACCAAATTTGATGAGTATTTGAGGTTGTATCGTAGAGTCATAAAAAAATCCTGTGCTTTGGTGAATAGTTCTTTCAATAAAGGGTTTCTTCCTGCCAGACTGGACGTTCTTAGAATGGAACGAGAGATGAAACTGACAGAGAAGAATATCTCGGAAATTACAAATACATCCACTGCAAGTATCAACGGTAAAATCCTATTATTGGTCGCGGCTATCGTGGTAAGTCTTTTATTGGCTTCCTTCTTCATTCCTAATAAACCATTAACTGCGACCCATTATTTTACTAATAATTATTCCTATATGTTGCCTTATGAAGTGATAGAGAGCCCAGTGCGGTAGGCACTGGGCTCTAAGTAGTGAATTCTGGCAGATAAAGTTGATTTGAATCTTATTTAAGAAAACCATTGAGGATGGTATCCTCGGCCTCTGATTCCGAGAATCCGAGGGACATCAATTTGATTAACTGCTCGGATTCGATTCTGCCAATGGCAGCCTCATGCACGAGCTGTGCTTCGCTATGATAAGCGGAAATCTTGGGGGTGGACAGAACTTGAGCGTTATGCATGATAATGGCATCACATTGGATATGTCCCCGCCCTTTATTGCGTCCCACTAAGTCAAAATAGAATTCTTGTTTCGAATTGTCCTGAGCAACGGAACGAGAAATAATCTGGGCGGAAGAATTTTCCCCCAATAGTTCAACAGTTATATTCGATTCTGCGTCTTGTTCTCTGTACGTAAGGAGTCGTTCCGTGACTACTAGCTTGGCATTATCTCTGAGACGGATTTCCGTGTCTCTCTTGGTATGGTCTATTCCTTTGATTTGAATAAGCTCGAGTTCAACAACGCCGCCTTCTTCAACATCGATAATGGTTTTAGGATTTAAAACGCGCTCTCCGGTCCCTTCCCCTTGTCCATAGTGCTTTTCGACATACTTGAGTTTGGCCCCTTTGCGAACGAAGAAGTTGTGTATTCCGTCGTGTTGGGATTTATGGTTGCCGGAATTGTGGATACCACACCCAGCAACTACCAACACGTCTGAGTATTCTCCAATTTCAAATGTATTATAGACAACATCATTAATGTTTTCCTCAGTCACGATAACGGGAATATGAACACTTTCCCCTTTGGTATAAGGTTTGACGATCACATCAATCCCCGATTTATCCGTCTTGGTGATGATATCAATATTAGCGGTCGTATTTCGCTGTACCCCTGCTCCGTTTTTCCGGATATTGAAAGCTCCTTGTGGTATTTCATGAAGGTCGGCCACTTTCTCCAGCATTTGTTTATCCAACGCACTCAGCATTTTGACCAACCCCTTTCGCGCATTTAGTACTACACATACAAGCATCGTTATTTAAAATTCCGGCTAGGATCGTATCTCTTTCGGATTGGGCACTGATCGTACCATTGGACATTAAAATAATTTCATCCGCCAGCTCCATAATGCGTTCCTGGTGGGAAATAATGACGATCGTAGTGTCATATTTCGTATGGATATTTTTAAAGGTTTCCGCAAGTTTTTGAAAGCTCCATAAATCAATCCCTGCCTCTGGTTCGTCAAAAACCGCAATCTTAAGATTGCGTGCCAGCACGGTTGCAATTTCAATCCGTTTCATTTCTCCCCCTGAGAGACTCGCATCCACATCCCTGTTGAGATAATCCTGAGCACATAAGCCGACATCGTAGAGTAGATCGCAGATATTTACGTTCTCGGGATTATGTGAGGCAGCCATTTTCAACAGTTCTTTGACCTTTATGCCTTTAAAGCGTGGTGGACTTTGAAAGGCATACCCAATACCCCTGCGAGCTCTTTCCGTAATGTTCAATTCTGTGATTTCTTGCCCATCAAGCAGGATTTTACCAGAGGTAGGATTATAAACACCCATAATGATTTTGGCAAGAGAGGATTTACCCCCGCCATTTGGGCCCGTGATAACATATATTTTCTTTTCATGGAATTTCAAATTAATATCTTTTAGGATCTCAAGCCCGCTTTTTCCTTCAATCTCTAAAGATACTTGCTGTAGTTCGAGCATTAATCTTCCCCCTTGTGTTTAGATATAGTCCAGAATATCATAATCCGACATTTTAGTGTAGTGATTTCGGTTTATTTAAAACAGAATTTCTTTTATCTTCTTTTATCAGGAAGGAATATATTGGGTCATGGAGAATTGCAATGGACAGGGAGGGAATTATATGCTTCATAAGAACTTCACGTTTAGATCGGATGAGGGAACAGAGATCTATGTTTATGTGTGGATGCCAGATGAAAAAGATGCTGTAAAGGGGATTGTTCAAATTGCCCACGGTATGGCTGAAACAGGAGCTCGTTATGAGCGATTTGCTAATAAACTAACGGCTAATGGTTATATAGTCTATATTAATGATCATAGAGGGCATGGGAAAACGGCAAAGACGGTTGAAAATGTTGGTCATTTAGCTGAAACGGAAGGGTTTAAGTGGCTCGTTGAAGATCTTCATAAGTTAAGTGAAATTATCCAAAAAGAAAACCCAAACTTACCCTTATTTTTGTTTGGACACAGCATGGGTTCTTTTGTAACCCAAAAGTATATTATGTTATATGGCCAAGAATTAAAAGGGGCAATTTTGTCAGGGTCTAATGGTAAGCAAGGAATTATTCTTAATCTAGCGCGAGGGGTCGCCGGATTTGAGGTTAGAAAGCATGGACGACGGGCAAAAAGTGAAAAACTCAACAAAATGTCGTTTGGAAGTTATAACAAAGCCTTTAAGCCCAATAGAACCGAGTTTGACTGGTTAAGCAAAGATAACGCTGAAGTTGATAAGTACATCGATGATCCCTTCTGCGGGTCCGTATTCACGGGGGGATTCTTTTATGATTTCTTGACGGGACTAAAAGAAATAGAAAACAAAAGTAATATCCGCGTTGTATCTAAAGAGTTGCCTATTTACATCTTTTCAGGTGAAAAGGATCCGGTTGGGAAAAATGGCAAAGGGGTCATTAGGCTTTTTAAGACCTATAAAGAAATAGGAATCATCGATGTGAGTTACAAACTCTATAAAGACGGAAGACATGAAATGCTTAATGAAACGAATAGAGAAGAAGTCATGAAAGATGTCATTGATTGGTTAGATGCTCATACTACACAAAAAGAAAGGCTAAAGCCATAATGGCATAGGCTGATAAAAGTTGTGCGCCTTCTAGCCAGTTGGAACGGCCATCCATGCTAATGATTGCAGTAATCACGGTAGCCATAATGATGACTATGAGTTCATAACTGGTAAAAAGGAAGTCGAGAGGTCGGCCCATGAAGTAGCCCAGAAATACGAGCAGAGGGGCAACAAAGAGCGCAATTTGAGTACTCGAACCAATAGCTATTTCTAGACTGATTTCCATTTTATTTTTCAGAGCCATTATTACGCTAGTGGTATGCTCGGCTGCATTGCCGATGATGGGAATCACGATGACCCCGATAAAAAGTTGGCTGATACCTAAAGTTTGAACTACTGGTTCAATTCCACCAACCAGAAATTCACTTTCTAGGACGACGAAAATAGTAGCGATGAGTAAGGTCAACAAGGCTTTGAACTTTGACCAAGTGGGAGTTTCTGAATGCTCTTGGCTAGGACGAAAAACATCTTTATGTGTGTGGAGAGAAAAAAGCAAACTTAGTAGATACACCAGCATCAACACAGCAGCAACTCCCAAACTTAAAGGCTCTGCAGCAGGATTGGCGTGTGTGTTTAGAAAAACTGCTGGAATGATCAATCCAGTTACAGCCATGAGCAACATCGAGGTATGCATTCCAGCGGCAGCTCTGTTGAATTTTTGCGTCTTATATTTAAAACCTCCAACGAGCATACTTAGTCCTAGAACTAGGAGAAGATTGCCGATGATGGACCCAGTGATGGAAGCTTTAACGACTTCTACAAGGCCAGCCTTCAGAGCAAAAATAGTAATAATAAGTTCTGCTGCATTACCAAAAGTAGCATTAAGTAAGCCTCCAATTCTTGGGCCAACATAGATTGCAATTTCCTCTGTGGCTTTGCCCATGTAACCAGCAAGCGGGATTATACTTAAACCTGCAGCAACAAAGAGTAAAACAGGTGAGTAATCCAACAGTTTCAGGGCGAGACTGATGGGTATCGCTATAAGCAAGAGATTTAGAAACTTCATTAGTCATCCTCCAAGATATCTTTGAAATACTACTAGATATATAGATAAATACTATTAGAATCGATTTGAGCTGATGTGTCAAATACCCTCTTATAGGAAAGGCTCCTTGGACTTTTTATGAAAAGGCACAGACGAGCGTAACCGAGCAGGTATGAAGGATGGTTTTTGTTCACTTTCATCTAATTCAGTAGAATAAATGCCGTCAACTTCATTAATATCATCAATTAACAGTTCCATATTAATTTCTCGGAAGGGAGTTCTCAATTTGTATTCAATAGTCGTTTTGCTATCCTCTTCTTTTAGTAGTTTCATTGAAATATTTTGAGGAATTATGCTATGGGCAACAATAATGCGATTGATTTCTTTAACCCTGCACGTTCCATTGACGGTAACTACTTTCAGCACCTGACAATTTCGAAAGAAATAGGTTTCAACAGTTCGTTCTAATGTTAAGAAAACCAACAGGGTTGCAAGAAACGATGAAAAGTAAAACCCTGCTCCAGCAGCCAATCCAATTGCTGACACAACCCAAAGAGAAGCAGCCGTTGTTAAACCTCTAATCGATGTTTTATCTCTTAATATAGTACCTGCACCTAAAAAACCAATACCTGAAACCACTTGAGCCGCTAATCGAGCGGGGTCTTTATTAACTGAAGTAAAATCATTAAAGCCATACATTGATAAGACCATAATTAAGGCGGCGCCCAAACACACTAAAATATGGGTTCTAAATCCAGCGGGACTATCATTTCGCTCCCTTTCATAGCCGACTATACCGCCGAAAATACAAGCTAATAATAATCTTAAAGCAAGTTCGTAATCAGTTATATGCATCTTTTTGATCACATCTTTCATAAAAAAATTTATAAATAAGAAATTCTTTGGGCAGTAAATAATATTTCATTGGGCTCTGTGTATTGTTATCCAATAATTCTATTCTTCGATAAATCAAATTGTAATTCCTTCTACTCACAGAAATATACTCTTTCTATTGTTATTAAAGATGAACACCTTCAATTCAGGCTTTGCATCTATAGGGGACATTTAAAACATAAAATGGGTTACATCTTCATG
>JAJYAS010000858.1 GCA_021779415.1 Bacillota bacterium | reverse complement strand
ATCTGCCATAGGCTGTGGATACTGTAAAAAATCCATAGATCACCTAGAACAATCCGGGGATCTTTAAACCACCGGTCAGTTTACCCATTTCATTGTTCGCCATTTCTTGTGCCTTCCTTAAGCCTTCATTTAATGCGGCTTTAACAAGGTCCTCCAACATTTCTACATCCTCGGGGTCGACCGCTTCAGGTTTAATTTTTAACTCTACTAATTCCATTTTCCCGCTTACGACAACCTGGACCATTCCTCCACCCGAAGAGGCATCTACCGTCTTGGTTTGGAGTTCCTCCTGTGCTCTCGCCATATCCTCTTGTAATTTCTGCGCTTGCTTTAACATCTGATTCATATTACCACCCATACCGCCGCCCATTCCTTTTAGACCTGCCATATTAACACTTCCTATCTTTATTTAATCTTTAACTCCCCTAAATACGCAGATGCTCTTGTTGCTTCTCTTATTCCCTCACCACCACGAAATCCTCACCAAACATGGCTTTAGCTTTGTTAATTAAAGCCTGCTCCTGACTCTTCGAGTCCTCAACTTCTGATGTCTCCTTAACTTGAAATTCGTTGACCATGAAATTCTGCAAGGTTAGCGAAACACCAAATAATTGTTTTAAAACCTCTTCGATCGTCTGACGATTTTCAAGCTGATTGACTTTGTCCCTGTGAAAGGAACATCCTTCCCTAAAAAGGACTGTCAAAGTAGATTCTTCAAGTTGAACTGGTTTGCCTTCCATTAAGAAGGCTTGAGTGGATTTTTTGTGCCTTTTAACTTGGTCCAAAACGTCATTCCAACGCTCCTGAATCCCCTCTATGCTTAAAGCAGTTACCAACCCTTCCGAAGTTTCCCCTATAGCTGTAGTCTTGACCTCAACCTTAGGGGGCTGCTGAGATGGGAAAGAATCACTTGAGACTGGCCGATTAGTTTTAGAACTTATAGGTGGCTTCCTTTCAGGTAGAGGATCATGCACTGCACCAGTGATCTTAATCTGCTGTTCTAACGCGGATAATCTCTTTAAAATCTCTTCTTGCCCACTCAACGCCGTGGGCACACTCTCATGGATGGTCTGAATCAACAAGAGTTCGGTCGCCAACCGGGCATTGGTGGCATATTTGAGTTGACCTTCTCCCTGTAACAGGATTGATATCCAGCGCAATATTCGGGAAATCCCAACCTGCGCACTCTGTTTGACCAACCTATCTTGAATATGGGGTGCTACCAAAGGGGTTTCTCCTGTAGACGCTGTTAAGAGCATTTGACGAAGATAATCTAGGAGTTCTCTGATGATCTGCCTTGGGTCACGCCCCAATTGAACTCCTTCTGACAAAAAAGATAAACTCTTACCGTAATCGGAGGAGAGTAAAGCGTCCACTAAGTCGGCACTAAACGTCTCACCGACCATCCCTAGCACTAAATATACCTCTTTCACTCCGATCGGATCATCCTGAAGAAGACATTGATCCAAAATACTTAAGGCATCCCTGAGTCCTCCCTCTGACTTCTGAGCAATCACCACTAAAGCGTTCGAATCAACTTTACGATTTAAAGACGTACATACTTCAGCTAGTCTTGTCTGAATATCTTCCACTGAGATGCGATGAAATTCAAAACGTTGTACGCGCGATAGAATTGTCAAAGGTATTTTTTGAACTTCAGTTGTTGCTAAGATAAAAATGACTTGTGGTGGAGGCTCTTCCAATGTCTTGAGCAGGGCATTAAAAGCTTCTGTCGTCAGCATATGTACTTCATCAATAATATAAACTTTGTGTTTCCCTTGTATCGCACTTAACTTAACATTTTCGCGCAAATCACGGATCTCGTCAATCCCTCGGTTTGAAGCAGCATCAATCTCGAAAACCTCCATGGACGAACCATGGTCGATGCTGAGGCAGGAAGAACAATGGTTACAGGGTTCCACCCCATTAGGTTGTTCGCAATTTACAGCCTTAGCAAGAATTTTAGCAGCGGTTGTTTTACCCGTACCTCTGGGCCCACTGAACAAATACGCATGGGCAAGCTTTTCTTGCTTAAGAGCATTGACCATTGTTTTCGTTACATGCTCTTGACCCACTATATCTGCAAATGTTTTAGGACGCCATTCACGGTAAAGTGCCAAATAAGCCATACTTTCACCCTCAAATAAACAGAGTGTATTATATACCAAAAAAGATGGTACATTAGACCACCTTTATCGCAGTTATAAATAGCCGTACACCCTTGATCGAACCATCACCTCCGAACGTTACCTTGGTTAGCAAACTCGATTCAGGCAACCTTACGGCACACAAGACGCTCTCCTTAGTGCTGCTTCCGTCAAGATCTGACACGGTTCGGAGTGTCCTGTTGCGTAAGACCAAAATCTCATCGCCGCCCACCAAAGACAGCTTCACAGGCGAGGACCTATCGTGGGAATTCCACCTTGCTAGAGCGGACTGCAAGTTACAGGGAACCGCTACCTCCCCGTCTAGTACGGCTAAATCAATTATAGCAAAATAAAAAGCCGAAGTCGAATGCTTTGGCTAAAGTCTTCTAAAATGGCGGAGAGAGAGGGATTTGAACCCTCGACACCGGTTGCCCAATGTACCCGCTTTCCAGGCGGGCGCCTTCGACCACTCAGCCACCTCTCCATGTGTCCCT
>JAJYAS010000857.1 GCA_021779415.1 Bacillota bacterium | reverse complement strand
TCCGATCTATCTAGGTTATGGGTAAGCTTAACTCCCAATCCCTCCAACTCGACCGGAACCAAGGTTGGTGGACCGACAAAGGTAACATCGACACCCATCTTCTGCAGACACCACGCATTACTCCGTGCTACCCTCGAGTGCAAGACATCTCCAACGATGACAACTTTCTTTCCTTCTAAGTCACCTAAACGCTCTTGCATTGTAAAAATGTCCAGTAAGGCTTGCGTTGGATGCTCATGCTGACCATCTCCTGCATTAATAACTCCTGCCTTGAGAATATCCGCCAAAAACTTAGCCGAACCAGAACTAGGGTGTCGAATGATCACGAGATCCGCTCGCATTGCTTGAATCGTCTTGGCCGTATCCAGCAAGCTTTCCCCTTTACTCACACTGCTCTGGGCTACTGCAATACTTGTGGTATCGGCCCCCAAAACCTTCCCAGCCATTTCGAATGAAGTTCGAGTACGGGTACTAGCCTCATAAAAAAGATTAACTACTGATTTACCTTTTAACGTTGGTAATTTCTTAATCGGACGCATTAAAATTTCTTTCATCACTTTCGCAGTATGCAAAATCTGCTGGATTTCATCAACACTCATATCCTCTATCGCGAGAATATCCTTACGCTGCCATTTCATGAGAAACCTCCTAATATTTTTTAAGAAGTGCAAGTTGGGGACGGTTCTTGACTTGCATTCTTTGAAACTACTTGTCATAGTCTGGCTTCTGGCTTGACTGGGTAACCAACCGTAACCGATTCCATAAAATAATAAAATCCTCTTCCCAAAGGGAGAGGATTGAAATAGGCACAGCCTAAATTTCACTCGCCCCTTGATTATCTCTCCGGATAATATTTAAAGGGTAAAGTCTCTTATCATTTTCGATTAAGTTTCTTCTCGTTCTAACAAAAGAACGTTTTCGTCGCCATCAACTTCCTGCAAACGTACAGCTATAATTTCACGTCGCGAGGTGGGTAGGTTTTTGCCAACATAATCCGCTCGGATTGGCAACTCTCGATGTCCACGGTCCACTAGAACTGCCAACTGAATTCGTTCCGGCCTTCCTAAGTCCATCGTCGCATCTAAGGCAGCTCGCGCAGTTCGACCCGTGTAGAGGACATCATCAATCAAAACCACGCTTTTACCTTCTATGCTCACCGGGACATCTGTTTCGTGGACAACTGGATGAACATCAATGGTACTTAAATCATCTCTATACAGTGTGATATCCAAAATTCCTAGAGGAACCTTTACTCCCTCGAATTCCTCAATGTATTGTTGAATTCGTTCAGCTAACGGCACCCCCCGGCGCCGAATTCCTACTAAGATCAGTTTATCAGTTCCTTTATTTTTTTCCACAATTTCATGGGCGATGCGAGTTACCGCCCGACGAATCCCGTCGGCATCTAAGATTTTGCTTTTAACCGTGCCTACTTCCACAGCTTACTAACTCCTTTCACCCTATAAACTTAAAGTTATACTTTCTGATCTAGCAGGGCTTATCCTGAGATTCGAAGATTTGGAAGGAAAGGTATCAGAAAACTTAAAATTTATCTCCCTGAAAGTATAAAAAAAACCGTCTGTATAGCAGACAGTTCTCCCACGCTTCCGTCTGCCTTCCCAAGCCTCTCGGGACTTCATTAAAGGCCATAACACTTGTTACTCAGTTTACTAAAGGATCGTCCAAAAGTCAATGTGCAGATTAACAACATCGGCTGATCAATATTGTTAACATTGAAGATGCTGCTTTTTTTTAACTTATACGTAATTTTTCAAGTAGTGTTGCAAACACTTTCGGTACAGGAGCATCGAACTTCATCCACATCCCAGTACGCGGATGTTCAAATCCCAAATGTGCAGCATGAAGCATTTGCCCTTTAAGCCCAAATAGATTTCGTTTGGGCCCATAAACGGGATCCCCTAGAACAGGATGCTTAACATAAAGCATATGGACACGGATCTGATGAGTTCGCCCAGTCTCTAAACGTACTTCTAAGAATGAAAACCCACGAAAACGTTCTAACACAGAATAATGCGTCACTGCCGATTTCGAATGATGCATGACTACAGCCATACGCTTACGGTCCGAAGGATCACGGCCAATGGGCGCATCGACTGTACCTGAAGGTTCTAATACCACCCCATGGACTAACGCTAAATATTTTCTCTCCATCGTGTGCGCTTTAAGTTGAGCAGCAAGTCCTTCATGGGCATTATCATTTTTAGCCACCACCAAAATCCCCGAAGTATCTTTATCAATGCGATGAACAATCCCTGGGCGTAATACTCCGTTAATTCCAGATAGATTGTGACAGTGATATAACAAAGCATTGACCATGGTACCCGTCCATGCTCCCGGTGCAGGATGTACCACCATACCCTGGGGCTTATTGACGACCAGAACATCCTCATCTTCATATAGAATTTCAAGCGGGATATTTTCCGGTTCAGCAGTAGACTCTCTTGGAGAAGGGATAGTTACTTCAATTAAATCCCCCTGATGTACTTTGTAGTTAGCCTTTTTGGTTAAACCGTTGACCCTAACGTGCTCTTGCGCAATAATTCCTTGAACGAAAGATCTGCTCTTTCCCATAACTTCCGTCACTCCGACGTCTAGTCGAATTCCATCAGGAAGTTCAAATAC
>JAJYAS010000856.1 GCA_021779415.1 Bacillota bacterium | reverse complement strand
TGGGTCCCATGATCTGACGTTGGATGTTTTAAGTAGCCATATGAAAGCTAGGGGTGGGCAAGGTGGTATTGCCTCAGCCCATGTAGGGAGTCTCGCTGGGATTCTATCGTTGCGCAAGAAAGAAGCGCATTTTGCCGGAATTCACTTACTCGATCCTGATACAGGGGAGTACAATCGCTCCTATTTACAACGTTTCCTGCCGGGAAGAGAGATCGCTTTGATGAATCTAGTTTATCGGACTCAAGTTCTAATTGTGCCGAAAGGAAACCCCCTCAATCTAAAGACCCTTGAGGATTTAGCTCGGCCGGGTATACGCTTTATAAATCGTCAAGGTGGATCTGGAACTCGGGTGCTTTTCGATTATTTGCTCCAAAAACAAGGCCTAACCAAAGAAGAAATTCTGGGATATGAGCGGGAGGAATTCACGCATTTAGCTGTTGCGGTGGCGGTCGCCTCTGGATCAGCTGATGTTGGTCTAGGCATTCAAAGTGCAGCGGAAGCACTTGGACTTGATTACATACTGGTCGGGGAAGAACGCTATGATTTGGCAATTCCGAAGGAATATCTTGAGGAACCCCGGATGAAGACTATGATCAATGTTATTCAAAGCAAAGAATTTCAGGAGGATGTCCTGGCACTTGGGGGGTATGATGTCAGAGAGACTGGGGTATTTTACGGCTAACACGAGAGTAAGCAAGTCTGGGACTGTTCTCAGACTTGCTTATTTTTCTTACCCAATGCCATCCTGTGAAATTAGCAATCTAAGCTTAATGTAAAAAGCACCGACCCAATTACTGGGCAGGTGCTTTTTGCATTAATTTGATGGCAAGGTATTTACTTGCCGAACGAACAATGTGGGTAGGTGCAGACAGGGCATTCTAGGCAGAGACCACCGTGACCCAGTTTGACGATATCTAGGCGAGTGAGTCGTTCTCCTGTGAGCAGGCGTGGAGCGATTAGATCAAATACGGTTGTTTTGGAATACATGACGCAGCCCGGCAACCCCATAATTGGAACATCTCCGATGTAGGCCAGCAAAAACATGGCTCCAGGTAAAACTGGGGCACCGTAAGTAATGAGTTCTGCTCCCATTTCTTTAATGGCAGTAGGGGTGACATCATCCGGATCTACGGACATACCTCCACTGACCAAGATCATGTCTGCTCCCTGATTTAGCTGAGCTTGAATGCAACTTTGAATCAGTGGCACATCATCACTGGCAAACGTCTGCGCTAAAACAACTGATCCCCAGCTTTCAACTTTAGAGCGCAGTACTGGACCAAATTTATCTTGGATCCGTCCATGAAAGACTTCACTTCCCGTTGTAACAATTCCAACCTTGAAGGACCTTAGAGGTCGAACTTCAAGAATGGGATTTGACAACGTGCTCACAATTTGTTCCGCCTCGAGAATCACTTTCTCGTCAATCATCAGAGGGACGATACGAGTGCCGGCGATTTTATCGCCCTTTTTCACAGGGCGATGATTGTGAAGTGTGGCGAGAATGATATATTCTAACGTATTTAAGGCCAAAATTCCGTCTTCTGAGGCATAAAGAAGGCCGTCATGGGCAGCGGTGAGTGTGACCTTTCCTTCTTTGGGCTCGTCAAGAATTAGTCCTGGACCAGCCACTGCTTGGGCGAGGCGCTCTGCCGCTTCATTTTCGTGAATCAGACCAGGCGTTTGATCCCAGACGTAAATATGTTCTTTTCCCATGCTCAGAAGGACAGGAATATCTTCTTCCTGTATGACATGCCCCTTGCGAAAACGGGGACCTTTAACCACACCGGGAATAATTTGCGTCATGTCATGGATTAGAATGGCGCCAACAGAATCATGCACTTTGATTTTTTCCATAGCGATAGCCTCCAATACATCAAGGAAGGCGTGTACATCTCTAAACACACCTTGGAGTGGGAGTAAAACTGTCAGAGTTCATGGACAGACTGAGGGGAATACAATCTGTCCCTCTTGCATGGTACCGTATTCTGAACACGAGGTCAAGGAGGTATCAACTATCTTCAGTGTTAAGTTTCAAAAAGGGCTCAATTAAATATCGACAAAATCCATCCAAAAAGAAGATGCTTTTTAAGTCTGAAACTAGAGTAAAACACTAACTGTTTAAATTATCGGAATTGTTGGCATAAATATTGCATATATTATAAGTCGAGCCAAGTAAAGCAAAACAAATCAAAGAAAACCAAACTAAAGCAAAGCCATTTCTGGCAAGCATTAAAGAATGGGAGGATAAATTTGTCAGTTGTTAATTCGACGGATGGGTGGGGAATTTGCTTTACTGGTGATCGATACTTAGCTCAGCAAAGTAGGCACGGTATAAAAATAATACTCAAGATAACTGGTAAAGGTAGGCGGAAACTTTTCGGATGATGAATCTAATTCAAAAGGAGAGAACAAAATTGATTAAAAAGAATGTAGTCATTAACGGTGTTGCTCAGACATTACTCGTTGATGGGGAAGTGACCCTCGCCAATGTGTTGCGGGGACAACTACACATGACCGGAACTAAAATTGGGTGTGGAAAGGCTCAATGCGGTGCCTGTTCTGTCATTATGGATGGAAAAGTCATCCGCTCCTGTGTTACCAAAATGAAACGTGTTGCCGATAATGCAGAAATCACGACAATC
>JAJYAS010000855.1 GCA_021779415.1 Bacillota bacterium | reverse complement strand
TATCCCGGTGACCAAGGGATAAAAACAGGTACTACCACAGAAGCAGGGGAGTGCCTTGTATCTTATGTCACAAGACCCGATGGGGATTTGTTACTCGTTCTGTTAGGTAGCAAACAGCGTTATAAGGACTCGGTCAAATTATTAGATGAGGGTTTGGCTGAGCAACGTTCAAATGCTACACTGCGAGGCCTGGCTAAAGACCCTAGATCGCTAATTTCTGGGCCAGGAATTTTTTAACCAAAGTAATGAATTAATTAGTTAATCTGGAGGGAACGGAACTTGAAAAACCTTGGTGAAGCCTGTGTATTAGAAGATCGTTCATGTACTGAATGCGGCGAATGTGATCTTTGTGATCTTGATCCAACAAAGCAATGTGATAATTGCTGCCAATGTATTAAAGTTCCTGAGGGGGACTACGCGGAAATTGAGATCGACGATATTTTATTGAACACAGAAGATCAGAGCAAAAGTCGTGCTAAAGGACATAGCAGTAACTATAAACTAAAACTTAAGAATAAGTGATAAGTTGGGGATATCTAGATTACACAGTAAACAACTAATATAGGTCGTGATTGAGAGCAGAGATATGCTTAACCCCTCTTTCGGAGGCCACTGAAAGGTTCCTTCATAATTTTGCTTTTTAAAGAGCTGGAATTACTGATTTTACGGTGATTCCAGCTCTTTTTCTTGCAGAGGCTAATTGCTGGTGTGGATAGACACTTAACTAATATCAAGACTATTGAATATTTAATTTACTATGACATGAAAACGTTTTCATGTTATAGTATAGAATAAGGTCGGATTACATATGATTATCGAGCAAAATATGAAACTGTTTTCATAAAGGAGATTTATGATAAATTTAAAGGAAGTTGCCAAACTATCTAATACTTCAATAACTACAGTTTCAAGGGTTATAAATAATAGCGGATATGTAAAGATGGAGACAAGAAAGAGAATAGAAGAAACTATTAAGACTCATGGATATAAGGCTCTAGAAAGAAGTGGCGGAACAAAGGCAACAAAAACTTTCGGACTGATTGTCCCGAACATAGAAAATCCTTTTTATGGAAAAATGGCCAATCATTTGAGCAGTGTTGCTAATTCCTTTAACTATAATTTGTTGCTCATCAATATTAAATGTATTGACGAGAACAAGGACGAAGTTCTATTCGATTTGTTGAATAACAGGGTAGACGGAGTGATTTATGCTTCTTCATATAGAAGTCTGGAAATTGCACATATCGCCAAGGATAAAGGCATTCCAATAGTTGTTCTGGATAGGGAAATTCAGAACGACAAAATTACATCTGTTATTGTAAACAACAACTATGGTGCTTTTATAGCTACTGAGCATCTGATAAAGCTAGGCCATAAAAATATAGCATATATAGGTGCAGCGAAGAATATGGAAATATCCACAACAAGAAAGTCGGGATATATGAGAGCACTTGAAGCTTATAATGTGCCACTTGAAGAAAGATATATTTGTTATGGCAATTATACATTGCAAAGCGGTTTTGAATGTGCTGAAACGCTACTAAAGGATAATCAAGAAATCACAGCAGTACTGGCCGTAAATGATTTGATGGCTATCGGTGTAATTAACTATTTACATAAATCGGGTAAAAAGGTGCCTGAAGACGTCTCAATACTTGGTTTTGATAATATTGAATTGGCGGGAAGCATTACTCCCTCATTAACGACAGTAGAGTATCCCATCGTAAGGATGAGTGAAGTGGTCATTGAATTGCTTCTAAGACAGATTGATGACTATGGGAACAGTGTAGAAGCGTTGACGCTTTTCCCCAAGCTGCTTGTTAGAGAAAGTACCGGACCAGTTAAAAAGTGAGAGAATAGTAATCCATAAATGGAGGTTTCAGGTGGGAAAAATATTTTATAAGCTTTTTGTTCCAAGTTTATTCGATGATTTTTTCTATAGAAATTGGCTCCTTCTTTAAGATATGGTCCATACATACTAATGTTTAAATGCGAATAAACGTTTGAAAGATTATGACTCTAGAAGGTAGGAGGATCACTGTAATGAAAAACAAAAGTATTTATTTGTTGCTCATGCCGGGACTTATTGTTATTATACTTTTTTTATTTGTACCTATAATAATGACCACCCTTCCTTCATTAATGAGTGACAATGGACTTACTCTAGGTAGATATGTGGATTTTTTCACAGATGATTATTTTATGAGTATCCTCATGCGAACATTGCGAATCGGGATCATCACAACCGTCATTTGTGTCCTTCTCGGTGTACCAGTATCCTTTTATGTGGCTAAAAGTAACCCTAAGATTAAGGGCCTACTTCTTGCGGCTGCAATATTTCCTCAGCTGACGGATTCGGTGGTGCGTTCTTTTGCATGGATGACCATACTGGGGAAAAACGGTATTATCAATACAATGCTTGTTTCAACCCATATATTAAAAGAACCTCAGACATTTTTATATACAGAATCGGCTATTATCGTAGGCTCTGTCTATCTCTTTTTACCCTTAATGATCATCTCAATGGTGGGGATTATGGACAGCATAGAGGATGATTTAATTGAAGCAGCCGAAAGTTTGGGGGCAAACAAATTTACAGCTTTCTTAAAAATTATCTTCCCATTAAGTGTACCGGGGATGATCGTAGG
>JAJYAS010000854.1 GCA_021779415.1 Bacillota bacterium | reverse complement strand
GGGACAAACGTTACAATAAGAACCACGGGTCCAAGATTCCTAAAGTATTTGAACCCACAGATGAGGTTTCCATTGACCCTGTTAACGGCAAGAAACATAGAGTCTATTATAACCCTAAAACTGGAGGCAGATTTTACCACGAAGAATGACCTTTTCTTACAATATAACCACATCATTCTACCCATCCGTTGCCGCCCACCGGAGGATTGTCTGGCAGTGGGCCAATGACCTGATTGTGGTCAATTGCCGTAATAAAAAGCAGGATGGACACTTATGTTTCCTATCACTTCTCAGGTTAGCTAAAATTATAGAAATTAAACCATCGATGAGGTGAAATGAATGGATGAACGGGTGGAAGAAATTAAACCAATAAGTCGTATACGCCCACTACGTAAGCTGGCACTTGCCAGACGCAGAAGGGGACGCCGCGAACTAATGTATCAACTCAACCGGTATCACAAAGCTAAGAAACCCAAAAGAATTAGTGAAAAGATGCCAGACGTTTCCGAAACCACTGAAACAAGCGCTGTTTCCAATCTGAACGATTATACTGCAGATTTAAAGAAGCGTATTGCATTTGATCGAGCCATGATAATAGGCGATTAGAGCTGTCCAATAAAGGAGGAACATCCCTATGAAAAACTGTGAAATGAAGTTAAACGGTAATATATTGACTATCACGGTTGATGTTACAAAGGAATTTGGCAAATCAGCTTCGGGGAAAAGCATTACTATTGCATCGACTGAAGGCAATGTGTCAATACCCGAGAAAGAGGATATAAAGATCGGTCTAAATGTCTATAGAAAGCCTTGAATATAATAATGGACTTCTACATCCTTGGCATACTCTGGTCAATTGGCAGCCCCATCGAGGATAGATATCCTTTTTTCATGCTCCGCCATCATGACCGATATTTTCTAGACGTAGTCCGTGAAGCCTTGAATGTTTCAACCAGCGTTTTTGTAGGAGAATCCAGGACTGGACCGCAATACAAACTTAAAATATTCAATTTCGATCTGGGCCACTTAACACAATATGGTTGGCAACCTCGTCTCAACGCGCAGCGTAACTACCCGAATATCCAGGAACATGTTGATTTTATCCGCGCCTACTTTGAATTGCATAGCAACCTAGATACCATTACTATCCGGAAACGCAACAAAGAAAGAACATCACCTCGTCTCCGAATCTACGGCAACCGATATTTTCTTGACGAGCTAACCGAGGTGTTGAGTTCACAAGTTGGAATATCTCCTAAGCTTGTTCAGAAGACGACTAAACAGTCAGAGTCCAGTGGCGTCCTCTACTATCAAAGTCGTCGTGAGCTAGAGAAACTGCTGGTCTATCTTTATCCGAGTGGTATCCAGTATTTCCATCGGGGATATTATGATCACTTTAGGAGTATGCTTTAATGATATCGGAGGTCGATGGAATGAAAGAGAAATCAAAGCTAGTCCGTAAGCCGAGAACAAAGTCTCTCTTCAATACTGGTACTCAACTACATAAGTCAATCAAGGACTACACCAGAAAAATTAAGCACAAGGAAAATATCTCTGGGGACGGGGAACGGAGTTAAAATAATGTGCGGTCGCTTCACATTTATTGACATTGATGAGATAAGAGAACGATTTAGAGCTGAACCAATCGACTTAAAACCAAACTACAATGTAGCTCCGACTCAAGAAGTTGCAGTTATACATACCCATGGCCAATTAGCTATGTTTAGGTGGGGCTTAATACCATTTTGGGCAAAAGACCCTTCGATCGGGAATAACCTGATAAATGCTAGGGCAGAAACCGTCGACGAAAAACCTAGTTTTAAACATAGTCTTCAACGGAAGCGCTGCCTTGTAGTAGCTGATGGGTTTTATGAGTGGAAGAAAGAAGGAACTAAAAAACGACCACACCGTATAACCCTGAAGAATAAAGAACTATTTGGCTTCGCTGGCCTATGGGACACGTGGAAATCACCAAATGGGGATCTTGTAAATTCGTGTAGTATAATAACAACGAATCCTAATGATCTTATGGCACCCATACATAATAGAATGCCTGTCATACTTTCGCGGGATTCCGAGCAGGTCTGGTTAGATCACAGTATTATGGATAGCCAATTTCTAAAGAATATGCTGGTACCTTATCCAGCGGAGTTGATGATCGCCTATGAGGTTTCGACATTAGTGAATTCGCCTAGGAATAATGGGCCTGAGTGTTTGGCTCCAGCGGAATCTAAACTATTTTGATCTAGGATCAAAACATAAGCTATCAGCTTAAGTTATGTGAATTTGTCGAACCACTTTTGCTGGTACTTAAAGCCGAAGTTAAGACATCTATTAGCGAAGAAAGGATTGAGGCAATAACTTATGCTCCTTAGACTTATACTTAGTATTGTTATTGGGATTATCTTGATAGGCTATCTGTATTTGAAATATCATCCGGTCTTCGGAGGAAAAGCTTCCGAGGAAAAGATTAACAGGCTAAGACAATCCTTGAATTTCACCTACGGAAAGTTTAATAATGAGATATCAACTGTAATGGATACTATGAAAGAGCAGGGATGAAACCATTTCAACCATTTGATGACAAACCTATGGTAATGCCCTATTATGAAGTTCCTGTTGATATTTTGGAAAACAGAGAACTGTTAGCGGATTG